>JBGCFJ010000468.1:0-8814 GCA_045106885.1 Saprospiraceae bacterium | reverse complement strand
TAATGGTGGCGCAAATAATTTATTAATGGAGGAACGGGTAATAAATTTCTTTCTACCAATTTTTGCAGATTCGACTTTTCCCGTTTTCATCAACCGCCAAACGGTTGTCCTACTAACGCCAAATAATTTACAAACTTCCTGCACTCCCAAAAAGTCTTTAGATTGAATCTCAATAATAGGCTTTTCAATAATGGCTTTTGTTTCTTCATTACTGGCTTGAATCTTTTCTGCTTTCTTCCTAGCCTTATAAGCCCTTTTAGAACAAGTATCTCCACAATAACGGGTAACAGTAGTCTTAGCAATAAATTCATTACCACAATGCTGACAAACTCGTTTTATCTTTAAATTACTTTTCATTGAATCTACTTGCTTATTACTTAGTTTATAAGGTTATACTGATTTGTTAATAAATGTTTCAATATGTTTCAAAAATTCTCCAAATTTGTACCTTATTTTTTTAATATGCGTCAAATATACAAATAAGGTACAAATATTCCGAAAATAAACGAATAATAATTTTATAGTAAAAACATAATGTGTATTAAAAAAGCCTTGTAAATAAAGGTTTTACAAGGCTTTTTTAGTATTTTAGTATGTTGTTGTTTTCCTAACTTACTTTCCGATACAAAAATTACTAAAGATATTCCCCAATAAATCATCCGTACTAACCTCCCCAACAATCTCCCCAAGAAAGTACAAAGCTCGTCGAATATCCATAGCCACAAAATCAGAAGTCACCCCCATTTCCATACTATTCAACACTTCCGTTAGCGAATGATGGGCATTCTGTAAAGCTGCTAAGTGCCGAGTATTGGAAACGATGGGATTGTCTAGATTAATTTGTTCGGTAATAACCGTTTGATAAAGTTTTTCTTTGAGGTAGGAGATATTCATATTATTGAGTGCCGAAGCTGTCACAATATTTTTAGCAGGTACTAAGTCGGAAACATATTCATCTGGACGGAGGTAAGGATTTAAGTCCATTTTATTAGGCACTAAAAGAATTGCTTGATTGGGTTCTTTTAAAGCCTCAAGGTCTTTTTGGACTTCTTCTGGTGGAAGTTTAATCGCATCAAAAACATAGACTAAAATAGCGGATTGTTGGACTTTTTCCATGGTCTTTTGGACACCAACCGCTTCTATTTGGTCTTGGGCATCTCGGATACCAGCGGTGTCGATGAGGCGAAACTCAATGCCTTGAATATTTAAGACTTCTTCGATGGTGTCTCTGGTCGTACCCGCTATTTCGGAGACGATGGCTCGTTCCTCTTGGAGTAAGGCATTTAGGAGGGTCGATTTTCCTGCATTGGGGCGACCTGCGATGACGGTGTTGACCCCTTTCTTAATGACATTCCCTAATTTAAAAGAATCAATTAAAGACTTGATTAAGGATTGAATTTTAGCGACTAAGGCTTTTAATTCGCTACGGTCGGCAAACTCCACATCTTCTTCAGAGAAATCTAACTCTAATTCTATGAGACTGGCAAAATCTAGTAATTCTTGTCTTAATTTTTGAATTTCATTGGAAAAGCCACCTCGCATTTGCTGCATGGCAATGGCATGTGCAGAGGCAGAGTTGGAAGCAATTAAATCTGCTACCGCTTCGGCTTGGGATAAATCCATTTGTCCATTTAAAAAGGCTCTGAGAGTGAATTCACCAGGTTGCGCCATCCGAGCGCCTTTCTCAATAAATAGTTGGATTAATTGTTGAATAATATAACTAGAACCGTGACAAGAAACTTCGACCACGTTTTCTTTGGTGTAGGATTTTGGGGCAACGAATAAAGACATTAATACCTCATCTATGATATGTTGGGTATCATCTTTTACCGTACCTAAGTGAATCGTATGACTGGCTTGTTTGGTCAAATTTTTACCCGAAAAAACGGAATTGGCGATATTAATCGCTTCTTTGCCCGACAATCGAATCACACCTATGGCACCAACTCCTGGAGGAGTAGCTAAAGCGACAATCGTATCTTGTAAATCGTAATTTGTGTACTGCATGCTTTTATCCTACATTTATGAACTGCGAAGGTAAGTACATGGGCGGAATAAAGGAAGGATTTGAGTGGAAAGCTTACTGATTATTGATTTGTGGTTGGTTTGAGAAAGAATTGAAAATGTATTTATTTTTAAAACAAATAGTTGTTAATTTTTTTAAAATAAAATATTTTTGTAAAGTGGAAAAAATGTGTAATTTTTTTGCTGATATAAAAAATAATTTTCATATTATTTTAATATAAATATGAAAACATTTCCACTAAGTACACAAGATTTCCACATTTTTTCAACACTACTTTTCAATGACTAAAATTACTACATTTATACATCTAATTATGTCTTATGTTATGAGCCTTTAAGGGCTACAATGTAGCGATTTTAGGAGTAATTGGGCTGTTTTTTTCATAATGTGTACTTTTTTTAATGTACACTTTTTTTTATCACATTGTGGAAAAGTCATAAAATAAGATAAGTTATTAACATTGAAAAGTAGAGTTACCAACATTTTTGGCGATGTATATTTATTTTGCTAATTAGATAAAGTAGGTTTTAGGTTGTATTTTTGTATTACAACTAAGAAGACAACTACACAAATAATTATACTAGCATTATGGCAGATAAAGATAAGAATAAACCAGGCAAATGGAATCCTAAACTTCGCCCTCAAAAGAACGAGGGAGATTTGTCTAGTTATGTGCTTGGAAAGGTACAACCACAGGCATTGCCTTTGGAGGAGGCAGTGTTGGGCGCATTGATGTTGGATAAAGATTCTATTGCTATTGTCATAGATATTCTACGTGCCGAAAGTTTTTATTCGGATGCTCACCAAGCGATTTATAAAGCCATTCTTAGATTATTTGAACGGTCTCAGCCAGTTGATTTATTAACCGTAACCGAGGAGTTAAAAAAAGGCGGCGAGCTGGATGTAGCAGGTGGTCCTTATTATTTAGTAGGTTTAACCAATAGAGTCGCTTCTGCTGCGAATATTGAATATCATGCTCGTTTGATTGCGCAAAAGCATATTCAGCGAGAATTAATACGGGTGTCTACTAAGATTATTCGAGATGCCTACGAAGATACCACCGATGTTTTCCAATTATTAGATGATGCAGAACAAGGGTTGTTTGATATTACTCAACAAAACCTGAGTCGTAGTTATGAAAGTATGGGAACGCTGGCAGGCAAGGCTTTAAAGGCTTTAGAAGAATTGTCAAAACGAGAGGCTGGATTAACGGGTGTTCCTACAGGATTCACCGATTTAGACCGAATGACTTCTGGTTGGCAACCTTCGGATTTGATTATTATGGCGGCACGTCCAGGAATGGGAAAGTGCCTTGGTAAAGGGACTAATGTATTGATGTATGATGGTTCTTTGAAAAAAGTGGAAGAGGTTCTTGTGGGGGATTTGTTGATGGGAGATGATTCAACTCCTAGAAAAGTATTGTCTTTGGCAAGAGGTAGAGAAGGGATGTATTGGGTACGCCAGAATAAGGGAATGGATTATCGAGTGAATGAAAGCCATATTCTTTCTTTGAAAAGAAGCCGAAATGAAGGCCCTCACCAACAAGGGGATATTTTGAATATTAATGTTAAAGAGTATTCCCAAAAAACAACGAAATTTAAATCTAATTATAAAGGGTATCGAGTGGCGGTTGAATTTCCTGAAAAACAACTTCCATTACCTCCTTATTTTTTAGGCTTATGGTTAGGCGACGGTACTTCTAGTAAAAATGAAATTTCTAATCAAGATGAAGAAGTCGTTACTTATTTACAACAATACGCAGATAGTCTAGGACTGGGGTTAAAACAATATGAAAGAAATCCTAACAAATGCCCTCAATATGCTATTTCTGGCGGACGCACAGTAGGAAAAGGCTATTCTTTAAAAGTAGAATTAAGGAATATTGGTGTGTTAGATAATAAGCATATACCTAAGACTTATTTAGTTAATTCCACCGAAAATAGATTGGAATTATTAGCAGGATTGATTGATAGTGATGGACATTATTTAGTACAGTCGAACGGTTTAGAGATTGCTCAAAAAAATGAGCGATTGGCTAGAGATATTAAATTTTTATGTGATTCTCTTGGTTTTAGAACTTCTTTTACGCCTAAAAAAGCGAGCATTGCTTCTATTGATTATGAAACGACTGTTTATAGATTAAGAATATATGGCGATGTTGACCGAATTCCGATTAAAATCAAACGCAAACAACCCAATCCTTGGGGAAGTAAGGTCAACTGGCAAGTAACAGGTATTCAAGTAGAATACGACAAAGTAGATGATTATTATGGTTTTGAAATTGATGGCAATCACCTCTTTTTATTAGAGGACATGACGGTGACTCATAATACTTCGCTTGTTTTAGCACTAGCCAAAAACGCCGCTATGGATTTCGGAAAAGGCGTCGCATTCTTCTCGCTGGAGATGTCTAATGTCCAATTAGTCAACAGATTAATTTCGCTAGAAGCAGAGATTTCTGGTAGTAAATTAAGAAGTGGGCAATTAGAAGATTTTGAGTGGCAACAGTTGCAAGGCGTGATTGAGAAAATGAGTGAAGTGCCTATTTTTATTGATGATACACCAGGGATTAATATCTTTGAATTACGAGCGAAATGTCGGCGTTTGAAAATGCAGCACGATATCCAAATGGTGATTATTGATTATTTGCAATTGATGACTGGGGGAGGGGAGAACAAAGGTAATCGGGAACAAGAAATCTCTTCGATTTCACGGGGTTTAAAAGGTTTGGCAAAGGAGTTGAATGTGCCTGTTATTGCACTTTCGCAGTTAAGTCGGGCGGTGGAGACACGGGGTGGAATGAAGCGACCGCAATTATCGGATTTACGGGAATGTATTACAGGAGATACAGCGATTTATTTACCTAAAACAGGCGAATATAAACCCGTCAAAGAATTGCTAGGAACAAATGGGTTCCAAGTGACGGCGATGAATAAACAGTATAAATTGCAGGCATCTACTTGTTTGGATGTTTGGGAAACGGGCGAAAAAGAAATATTTGAGGTAGAGACACAATCAGGTTTTAAAATTAGGACGAGTTTAAATCATCCTTTTTATACCATTGATGGTTGGCAGCAGTTAGTTGATTTGAAAGCGGGTGATTATGTAGCGACTTCTCGCAGCCTTACCAGCGAATCAAAAAGTGATTTAAAAGACGAAGAAATTATTCTATTAGCGCACATGATTGGTGATGGTTGTTATGTGGCTAGGCAACCTATTCATTATACGAGTCAAGAGCCTGCATCTTTGGATATTGTTGAAAAATGCGCTAAAAATTTATGGAATATTGAGCCGAGAAGAGTAAAAGATAGTAATTCTAAAAACTGCTATCATGTTTATTTGCCTTCTCCATCTCATTTGACACATGGCGTTAGACATCCTTTTTCAAATTTACTAATAAAAGTAGGTTTAGAAAAAGCAAGGTCTTTTGAGAAGATGGTGCCTTCTCCCATTTTTAAAAGTAGTACCGCACAAATTGCCCTATTTTTACAACATCTTTGGTCAACAGATGGCGGTGTATATATCCGAAAAACTAAAGGTTCTTCTAAACTTCATTATTCTTCAAATTCTTGGGAGTTGGTGAATGGGATTAAATCTTTACTATTAAGATTTGCGATTCATTGTTCGATTCAAAAAACGACTAAAGCGAATTATAAACCTGTTTATCATTTGAATATTACAGGTAAAGAGAATATTTTAAAATACGCTAAGCATATTGGTGTTTTTGGTAGTAAATCAGTAAAGCTCAATCAATTAGTTTTATTATTAGAAGCGGTTAAAGGAAATCTAAATTCTGATGTAATCGCTAAAAATATTTGGGATAAGATTAGAGTACTTAAAAAAGAAAAAGGATTTACAGAAAGAAGTTTTCAAGCTGCCCTTGAGACCAATTATTGCGGCAGTACTTTGTACAAAAGTAATCTATCCAGAGAACGCCTTAATCGAGTGGCTAATGTACTGGAATTAGATAATTTGAAAGACTTAGCTAATAGCGATATTAAATGGGAAAAAATAAAATCAATTACTCATATAGGTAAGGAAATGACTTACGATATTCATGTCGAAAACGAGCATAATTTCGTCGCCAATAATTTTATTATTCATAACTCAGGTGCCATCGAACAGGATGCGGATATCGTTTCCTTCATCTATCGTCCAGAATATTACCAAATTTTAGAAGATGAAGAAGGTCAACCTTTGAAAGGAATTGGTGAGGTAATTATTGCCAAGCACAGAAACGGTGCATTGGGAACGGTTAAGTTAAGATTTGTGGATAAATATGCCAAATTTATGGAACTGGAAGATATGGGCTTTGGTGATTTACCGGGCGAGAGTGGTGGCAGTGGCGGGGGGGCTTCTCCAGACCAAAATATTATTAGTTTGCCTTCTCGGATGAATGATGAAGATATTCCGTTTTAGAAATGAGTAGATGAGGAAATGAGAGAAGGAGTAAATGAGGCGCTGTAATAGAAAAATGACTTAATTGTAAAATAGGAGAGGGCAGTTAGCAGTGGCAGTAGACAGTTAGCCGTAAGCAGTAAAATCTTGATTTTCAATAACAAAATTTTACCTAAACACAGTTATTTGAACAATCTTTAGAAAAGCCCAATATGACTTGCATATTGGGCTTTCCTATTTGAATGATAGCTGGTAAATTCGCTAGATTTAGCAAATTATAATATTTGGTCAATTTATACCGAAATACGACAACTGGCAACTCAGGTTGACCGCAAATGGTGTTTGTATCGTACGTAACTGCCAAATTTATTTGGCTGATTCTATGTAATACACTGACCATCCATTCGTGTAGAACCTACCAAATAAATTTGGTGGTTACGAAACGCATTAACGGTCAGCCTGTACTGGCAACTGGCAGCTCTATCACCAAAAATAATAAAAATACTACTTTTGCAATCTTTTACTGTTTTCAAATAAATAGACCTTATTACATGGCAAAAACTAATAAACAAGCGCATCGAATCAAATCTGTTAAACCGAATACTCGATTAACGGATTATGCGGCTCAAATATTCCCTATTTTAGGTAGTCGGACGGCGGCAAAAAAAGCGATTGCCGCAGGTACTTTATTGGTAAACGATGAGTTATCAGAAGAAGGCGCTTTTGTCAAAAAAGGAGATGTCTTAATTTTAAAAATAAAGGCAGTAAAAAAACCAAAAGTCCATATAGATTTACCCGTTGTGTTTGAAGATGATTATTTAATTGTCATTAATAAGCCCGCAGGTATTGCCGTAAATGGGAATCGAAATAAAACGGTGGAAAATGCCATTATTTCTATCGCTAAAAAAAGTTATCAAGCAGATGCTTTGCCTAGTCCTGTTGCGGTACATCGAATTGATGTCCCCACCAAAGGCTTAGTATTGTTAGCTAAAACAAAATCTGCTTTAATTAAATTGAGTAAAGCCTTTCAAAATAATCAAGTTAAAAAGACTTATTGGGCAATTGTACATGGCCAAACAGCTCCTAAAGGTCGGATTGACCAAGCATTACAAGGGAAATCAGCGATTACTGATTTTGAAACTATTAAGGTGGTGCCTTCCCGTATTTTTAAACATTTGTCTTTAGTTAAATTATCTCCTGTAACGGGTAGAACACATCAATTACGGATTCATTTAAATGATGCGAGGCATTTAATTGTGGGCGATAAACAATATGCAGGACGTACTCGAACAATCTTAGGAAAAGGGTTATTTTTGGCAGCTTGCCAATTGATTTTCACCCATCCAATTAGTGGTAAAACTATGGATTTAGGCATCGAACCGCCTGCCAGATTTAAGAAGTTTTTGGAACGGGAGGGGAAACGATTTTGAGGTGCATCCACTAAATACAACTAGCTTATTAAAACCATGTCCACTATGTAAAAAACTCACCTCACTTCAACGTAAAATTATTCTTCAAAAAGAGGTCTTTATATTTCCGACCAATTAAAGCAGTTTGCTTACCTTCTAAAATAATGAGATTGTCGTGATTATGAATCTCTTTAATTTTACTCTTCTGTACGATATAAGTACCAACTCATAATTAGATTAAAATTTCAGGGAGGTTATAGCCCCCCATCCGCTTTTCGGGTCGGAATTTACTTTCCTCTTGATAGTTTTCTTCAAAAAAATCAAGTCATAGCACCGCTACGGGTTTATTTTTTGAAGGAAAATAGCGGGAAAAGGTTCTACTGAAAAAAGGTCGATTTTGGAACAGGTGTCGGACACTTATGATATGTAAATGATTCGATTTTAATAATTAAAACATCTGTATTTTATTAAATCAAAGTGTCCGACACCTTTTTTCAGTAAGACCTGAAAAGAATCCGCTGAAAATTAATAGTAATTGTGTGTTGGTACTTAATTACAGTGCATTCGAACAAAATCGCTAGTAGGTAAAATTTTCTCCATTTCTTTTACTACAACAGCGAATCTATATTCGCTGCTTCAAGCGTCGGAAAATATGGATTTGCCGTTGTCTGTCCTAAACTTGAGTGTCCAACTTTAAACAAGTAAGTACTCAGACAAATAAAAGTTAACAACTTTCTGCTAACAAATTAAACTATAAACGAAAAAAAAACGCTATGCCCTCTGTGTACTCCGTTCCTCTGTGGTAAAAATAAGCTATGTTCGTCCAAGTAAAAGATGTTTGTTTATTTTTGTCGTATTACTTAGGCAAAGTGGAGAAAATAATTAGCCAGTTAGACCAGTCAATTTTTCTTCTAAGGAATTCAAAAAATGCTTGCATAATGGATTATGGACGCATTTTTTGAGTTTCTTAGAAGGGAAAAA
>JBGCFJ010000467.1:0-2520 GCA_045106885.1 Saprospiraceae bacterium | reverse complement strand
TAAAAATGTATATGTTTCTGATGGTGCAGCGATGACTTCCGCTGGTTGCCAGAATCCATCTTTGACCTACATGGCATTGACTGCAAGAGCAGCGAATCATGCAGTTGAAGAATTGAATAAGCGGAATTTATAACCGTGAATTTGTTCGCTTTTATACAAAATGGTATTAAAGCATTAAGTAATGAACTAAACTACGACGACGAAATTTGTCCTCGATTTATTAGGATGAATTCGTCGATAAGTTATAAAATAAAAAAGAATGAAAAGAAGAACAGCATTAAAAAATACCGCCGTTTTTATGGGGGGCATTCTTTCTGCCTCCGCTATTGCGACTATATTTGATAGTTGTGTAGCCCCCGCAGCAGGCGAAGTTTGGACACCAGAATTTTTTAGCGTAGACCAAGGAAAAATGGTGACAAAAATTGCAGATATTTTGATTCCTGCAACAGACACGGCAGGAGCAGTAGAAGCACTGATTCCACAATTTGTGGATAAGGTAGCTAAATTAAGACTCTCCGCAGAAGACCAAGCTGCTGTACAAGCTGGCTTTAAAGCTTTTGAAGAAGCTTGTCAGGCAGCCAATGGCAAAGGATTCTTAAAGTGTTCGGATGAAGTGCAATTGTCTTTTTTACAAGCACAAGAAAAAGCAGCCCTTAGCTCTGATGCTCCTTCTTTATTTGGAGGATTGAAAGATATGATTTATCGAGGCTATTTTTCTTCTGAAGTCGGGGCGACAGAGGTTTTAAAATATGAATCTGTTCCTGGTAATTATGACGGATGTGTACCATTTTCAGAGATTAATGGAACTTGGGCAACGAGATAATCAACTTGTCAATAAATTGGTTCAAAAGTCGGAAGCTTGTTTCCCTTCCAATTTGGTAAACTCAATCTAAATTCAAGACTTTTGAACCAGTCTCTAACTAAAAATGCATAGAAATGAAACGAAGAACCGCAATTAGAAATCTAGCAGTAGGGGCAGGAGCTGTGACGACACTTATGAATCAGTCTTGCACAACTCCGCCCAATACTGCTGAAAAAAAATCAATTATCGAAAATTCCACTTTAAAAGGAAATGTCAATCATTCCGTTTGCCGTTGGTGTTATTCCAAAACACCTTTAGAAGAATTAATTGATTCCTCGAAAGACATGGGCATTAAATCCATTGAAATTACCAAACCCGATGAATGGGACCTTATTGTAAAAAAGGGCTTAACTGTAGGGATGGGAACGGCTGATTTTATCAGTTTAACGGATGGAATGAATAATCCTAAGAATCATGAAAAGGTGCTACAGCCGTATTTTAAATTGATTGAGAAAGCGGCGGATATGGGCATCCAAAACATCATTTGCTTCTCAGGCAATCGAAATGGATTGGACGATGAAGTAGGGCTGGAAAACTGTGCAGTCGGACTTGATAAGATTGTCAAGCATGCCGAAAAGCATAAAGTCATGGTAGCAATGGAATTGCTCAATAGTAAAGTTAATCACAAAGATTATCAATGTGATAAAACCCCTTGGGGCGTAGAACTAGTAGAAAAAATTGGTTCTCCTAATTTCAAATTATTGTATGACATTTACCACATGCAAATCATGGAAGGTGATGTAATTGCCACGATTAAAAAATACCAAGATTATATCTGTCATTATCATACGGGCGGCGTACCAGGTCGAAACGAAATTGATGAGACGCAAGAATTGTATTATCCTGCCATCATTAAAGCAATTGTGGATACTGGCTATAAGGGATTTTTAGGGCAAGAATTTATTCCTACTTGGGAGGACAAAATGGCGGCGCTAAAGCATGGAGTGATGACTTGTGATGTATAAACGGTGTACGGTTAATGGTTTACGGTCTGTCCATGCCTGATATAGCCTTCATTCATCCGTTGGTAAAAAATAGACCAACGGATGAAATGAAGGCAACGGGTTTGACGAGCTAAATAAAATATTAAATTATTTTTTAATATCAATTTTTTATCTGACGCTCTAAAATAACCGAGCTTAATAACAAAGAATCTTTTATACATTCTAGTTCGTTTAACAAAAAAAAGTGCTTACAGTAGGTGAAATCTTTTGATTACCTACTGTAAGCACTTTTTTAATGGATTTTAGTGAAAAATCAGAGCCAACAAACAATTAATGACGACCAATTAATTAGCGTCTGTCCGTAAAGTCGATTTTGTTCCGCTCGTAACCACCAAATTTATTTGGTAGATTCATAAATTACTGACAATCAATATTTTGAATCAGCCAAATAAATTGGAACTGTAAATTATCGGTTGATAAATAACCACGATGTGGTTGAACTTGAATAGCCCCGTATGCAAATGCGGTGGAAAATGAGGATAAAATCCACGAAACCTCCCAACTCTGAAAGAGTTGAACGTGAAAAATAGAACAAATTCACGTTCAATCCCTTCAGGATTGGGAGCTACTTTATCACCTACCCCCCGCATTTGCATACGGGGTTATTTATGTTGAATCCCTTTCAGGATTCCAAAATCAACGAATAATTTACAG
>JBGCFJ010000466.1:0-3587 GCA_045106885.1 Saprospiraceae bacterium | reverse complement strand
GTTATTTTTTTCTCAAAGAGCGAAGGCTATTCTCAAAAGCCAACCCGTCCGTAAACGGTTCACAAACGGTGTTTGCTCATCTTGCCTAACGAAAAAATACACTCGATTAAACTATCAATTACTTATGACTTGAACCACTAGTAGATGTTGGATACGGTGGAGATTCTTTTGTGTTTCCAAAAGAACTGAAATTAGATATAGTGCAAAAAGATGTTCACGATTATTATAAATTCACAAATCATACTGAAAACGAATGGTTATTAATGCATTCCGCTGATGGAGAAAACTTTAAAGGACAATATGTACTAGATTTTGAGGAACAAGCACTAGAAAATTTTAAACCAGAATGTGACCGAAAACAAACGCAACCCGATTCTCATTTTATGGTAAATTTGATTTGTACGAAAGCTACACCATTAGGAAGAATTTTTATGATTAATGAAAAGCTAGTTATTAGAGAGAATGGAGAGAAAGAATCTAGACTAATCGAAGATGAAAAGGATAGATTAACTATTCTAGCCGAGAAATTTGATATTCCAACAGTTGATTTTATATCTAAAATAAAATAAATATAATTTTTTAATAAATTATTTTAATCTGTAATTTAAATAAAATCATAAAGTGATTAAAAATCATAATATGTAATAATTTAATTTCCACACCAATACAAAATTAATCTAATTTTAATATTATAAAATTATCTTATTTGATAAATTGCGTCTAATTTTCTGATTTAAAAGATTCGGAAAATTACTCAAAATTGGAACGGCTTTTGGATAAGAGTAAGCATATTAAGTTTTACCGATTATTATTATTATGGTATTTTAAGTATTAAGTATATTACCTTTATTCCTAAAAAAATTGACTTGTAAAAGTTATTGATGTGCTAGTGTTTTAAGTGGATTATTGCACCCACTTTCTAAGCCCACAATTCTATTTTACACGATTGTTTTCCTTCCTTATTAAGTCTTGCAAAGTTCGTGAATCAACATTGGTTCACTTGATAACACTTTGGCGGGGAGCTTATGTATTGCACCATTTCCCATTTTGCCTTATTTGATTGTAGGATTACTGATAACTATCGGTATTAATCTAGTAGGATAATTAGCCAGATTGAAATCTGGGCTACAATCAAATAAAATGCTGTTTATCAGTATATTATAGTAATAGTGGATGTATTCGCTATTACATGAAGCGTACTACAAAACATATTTTTCTATTTAAACCGATTTAAGTAATGATGACTCTACCACTTATTGGAGCAAAGCTTTCGCTGTGCTTACCAAAACTAAAAAACTATGGGCTTTTTCTTAGTTTATGCATGATTTTTGTGCATATAACTGCTCTTAGCGCTACCGAGTTTTCTATCAACAATCATGCTACTGAATTTGATGAGCTGATGACTGAGGAAGTACACGTTACCGCTATGATGCCTCAAACTATCCGTATCCCAACTACGAATAGAGTAGATACCGTAATGATTCCAGATTGTGGTACGCAAGTTAGTTTTGAGAGTGATAGTACGGCTAATCTACAATATTTAGATGGCATGCCAAGGAATAGCGTAGTGGTTATTTGCCCTACTGATAGTAGTCAATTTTTACAGGCTTCTTTTTCCCATTTTGATTTAGCAATTGGAGATACCCTTTCTGCCTTTGATGGTAGGGATACGATGAGTGCTTTTATAGCCGCAGGTACAGGGTATGGAAACTTCCGAATGAATGGAGGTTGGGTTGGTTCTAATTGTGATAAAATTGCTAATACAAGTGGGTGTTTGACCTTTCAATTTAAAACCAACGGGGATAATGTGAAAAGTCGCGGCTGGGAAGCTTGGATTACTTGTGAATCTGGAGATGTTTC
Organism: Saprospiraceae bacterium; assembly: GCA_045106885.1. Classification (GTDB taxonomy): domain Bacteria; phylum Bacteroidota; class Bacteroidia; order Chitinophagales; family Saprospiraceae; genus JAFMDF01. The sequence continues at coordinate 1,727 of JBGCFJ010000466.1, read as the reverse complement.
AGTCCTTGTTCCAGATAATCAATTTATAAACTTAGATTGTGATGCTTATAAGGCATCTGTCACGATTACTGCGGCTAGGTCTACTTCTAGTTGTGGGTTGTCTAATGATAGTTTATTAGTAGAAATTTTTAATGCAAAAGGCACACTTTGTAAAGATACTTGTATTAGAGCTGATAGTTCTTTTGTCATGAATAATCTAGCAATCGGAAGCTATACGATTCAACATTCCTTGAAGGCTAGTCCTGCTAATAATGTTAGAAGTTATGTTGTTATTTCGCCACCAGCACTTAGCTGTAATGATGAAATAGAGGCGGTGTTAGGTTCTGCTTGTTTGGCAGATATTCGACCAGATTATATCCTAGAAGCATCCTGCGATACTTCTGCTATTTTATATTATGATATTGTAGTTAAAACAGAAGGAGGGACAATTATTAAGTCAGGTACAAGCCGAAATGGACAGTATCCTGTAGTCACTAAAGATGATGTAGAATTGTGCGGAACTACAAAATATATCCTAGAAATTACTAGAGTTTATGATTATCAAGGAGGTTGTTGTGCAGAGGAATTAATCAAAGATGTGTGTCATGGATACATCAACTTTGTAGATGGCACCAAACCTGAATTTATGAATCATAGTGTTGATACGTTAATGGTTTGTGGTTCAATTAATTTTGAAACGATAGGCGAGCGATTAACGAAGCCAAAAGTTATAGATAATTGTGATTCTATCACCTTAAAAGCTATTGATAATGAATTGATTAGCGGGGATGAATGTGCAGAGATGCGTACTTATTTAGTGACTTGGGAAGCAACAGACAGATGTGGTAATAAAGCGACTCAAGTAGATACCTTAAAAGTTTTACGACCTAATTTAGAACATGTCATTAAATTACCAGATGTCATCTTAAGCTGTGGAGAAGATAACCCAAAAACAATGGAGGATTATGATAGATTAGGAATTATCAAAATCCCTATGCCAGGAGATACTTTGACGCTAAATACAGATGAATATGTATGTAATTATATTTTAGTTAGAAATGATGAGGAAGTACCACATCCAGGTGGCAAAAAAATTGCTCGATACTGGGCGGTGGTAGATGGTTGTGGCGCAATTCCATTTCCAATTATGGTAGACACTCAATTGATTGAATTCATTGATACATTAGCCCCTTCTATTGATTGTTCGCCTTATGGTTCTTTGGCAACTGCTCAGCCTTTTATTTTGCCTCCGTTTGAATGTACAGGTAGAGTCAGTTTGAGGAAACCAACAGTATCAGATATATGTGCGGAGCCTACAGTCGCAATGTATACGGTTGAACAATTACGAAATGGAACGTGGGTAAAAATTGCGGATAATTTACAAGAAGCAGGTGACCTTGAATGTGATACTTTTAGGGTAGGCTGGCAAGCAATGGATATTACTTTAGAAGAAAATGCCTTGAGAGATTCTTGCTTACAATATTTTAGATTAGAAGATAGAACACCTCCTAGACCGATTTGTGGAGATGATATTCAGATTTCTTATAATATAGACGATACTCGATTATTCGCTTCTGAAATTAGCCACCAATCTGAAGATGCTTGTGGTTTAGTAAAAATAGAAATTAGAAAAGAAGGTGGCCAATGGTGCGAATATGTTGACTTTGTCTCTGCGGATGTGAATCAAACTTTCTGTACAGAGCTTAGTTTTACCGCTAACGGTGGGAATACTAATATCTGTGGTTTTG
>JBGCFJ010000465.1:0-2230 GCA_045106885.1 Saprospiraceae bacterium | reverse complement strand
ATCTAGAAAAATGGTACCTCTGTGGGCTAACTCAAATCGCCCCTTCTTTGATTGGTAGGCACCTGTAAATGCTCCTTTCTCATGCCCAAATAATTCACTCTCTATCAAATTAGCAGGTAAAGCCCCACAATTCACTTTTATCATTGACTTTTCAGCACGATTACTCAATTGATGTACCGCTCGGGCTAATAATTCTTTTCCCGTTCCAGTTTCTCCCAAAATTAAAACCGTTGCCTCTGAATCAGCTACTTGTTCTACTTTTTTCAGGACACTTTTATAACTTTCACTAGTACTTATAATGTTATCAAAATTATACTCTAACTTAATCTCATTTTTTAGGATGGTATTTTCAACTTCTGTTTCTTCTTTCAGTTGTTTTATTTCTGCGTAAGCTAATTCTAATTTGAGTGCTTTTCCTTTTCTCTCCGTAATGTCTTTAGCATAGCCACTAAGCATTTCTCGACCTTCATGGATAATATAGTTAATAGTAAGTTCTACTGGGAATATTTTTCCAATTTTTCGACGCATTAAACTTTCATAAACTACATGCTTTTTTTCTTTAATATTTTCCCAATAATTTGCCCACTCATCCGCTTTTAAAGACTGTGAAATTTTAAATATTTTCATGCCGTCCAATTCTTTCTGCGTATAACCTAGGTTACTACTAGCTTTATCATTGGCATAAAATATTTTAGCTTTTTCGTCAATCCAAAATACCATGTCACTTGCTCGGTCGATAGTAGACATCGACAACTTAATCTGCTCGTCTCGAACTTTCTTTGAACTTAAATCTCTGACATGAGAACAGGCCAAAGCTTTTCCTTGATACTCAATATAATTAGCAGAAATAGAAACCGGAATGGGGTCGCCATCTTTCTTATAATAATTGGTCTCTGAACTTAAATGCTTTTGCTCTTTAAATGCTTTCCATACTTCTGGCCAATTTTCTTTTGGGAAATCCCTAGAAATTGAAAAAGGGTCTATTTGGTAAATTTCAGTTCTAGTATATCCTAATACTTCCAACGCTCGATTATTGACATACTCAAAACTACCATCTTCTCGCACCCAAAAAATCATCTCCACCGCATTGTCTACAGCAAATTGGGTTAATTGCCAACTTTGTTCTTGTTGTTTTTGGTCTGTCAAATCTTTAACAAACACACAGTTAAACTCCTTACCTTGATACCGAATAAAATTACGAGATACCCAAACAGGAATTGTTTCCCCTTCTTTTTTGGTATGCATTAGCTCTCCTTCCATCATGCCTCTGTCTGCCAATTCTTCCCAAAGCGTTTGGTAATTTTCTTTGTTATAAGTTGGAACAAAATCAAATATAGTCCGACTAGTAAACTCTTCTACCGAATTATAATCATAAGTCAAAGCTGCTGATTGATTGGCATAAAGAATTTTCCCTGTATCATCTACCCAAAATATACAATCCTGTGCATAATCCATACAGAATTGCGCCAAATACATTTCATCTGTTCGCCCCGAAATACTGGACAAATCCTGAATCGTTCCATATATTTTAATTGTCCGTTCTTCTAAAAATAGCGGACGGGCTGTAAAATCAACTCGATTCAGTCCATGGTCATTTTGTTGTCTTAATTCCAATTCTAACTTAAAAGACGCACCTGTTTTGATTGCATTTTTTAAATTGGCCAATAATTGGTCGGAAGAAGGGGTAGTTAACATATTCCCTAAAAACGATTGAATGGTATCTACATCTAGGGCAAATTTTTCAGGCAGGTTAAACAATTGATTAAACTGAGGGGTAAAAAAGAATTCGTTATTCACCAAATCCCATTCCCACGCAGCCACTCTTGATATTTCAGAGGCTATATTCAATAAATCTTCAAATCGACTAGAGGTAATTAAGTCTTCTACGATACCACAAGCAGTAGCAACACCCTCTATTTCGACTAATTCCCAGCGTACTTTTACTGGAAATAACTCATCTGCCGCTGTCAAGTGCTCCGCATCTAAGATAACTTGTTTTTCTTTGTTTAATTGTTTCCACAATTTCCGCCAAGCCATTACACTTAAATGCGGATTAATTTCGAAAATCATTTTTTCTGCACATTCCGCTTTATCAAAACCGATTTGATTAGCAAATGTGGTATTTACTCCAATAACTATCCCTTTTTCATTTAAAAAGATAGCTCCTCGATGGCTAATTTCTAAAGCATCGATATAAGTCGATAACGTTTGCTTGATATTTATGGAAGAG
>JBGCFJ010000464.1:0-2531 GCA_045106885.1 Saprospiraceae bacterium | reverse complement strand
TTCGCCAATGACCTTCTTGCGCCAATTTCATATTTATCTGCTAATAATTCTTGGGTCAAAGTATTCGGTACCGTATTCGGCATTTCCATAAAGGAAGTCGTTCCGCCTGCTACCGCTGCCCGTGGTTCGGTATATAAATCCGACTTATGGGTCAATCCCGGTTCTCTAAAATGTACTTGGTCATCAATCACCCCTGGCAGGCAATGTTTTCCATTACCAGCTATCTCTATATCCGCATTTTTATCAATACTAGCCGCTATTTTTTCAATGCGACCGTTTTTGATGTACATATCAGAAGTAGTAATCTTTCCTTCGTTAACTATTTGAACTTCTTTTATTAAAATTGTTTTAGACATATTTTTCATTTTATAGTATAAGGAAACTTTAGTTCCCTGAAAATTACAGGGAACTGAAGTTCCCTTGTACAATTGGTTGCAAATGTAAGGGAATTAGAGTTATTTTATCACCAATTGCTCGGTTACTGATTGACCATTTTTCAATAATTCAATTTGATAAGTCCCTTTTGTCAAATAAAAAGCACCATTATCTTTTGCCGCTTTTATTTATTTCTTTTTAGTTCCTTTTTTCAATGCGGCATTCATCGTTTTTTCTAATACTTTTTTCCCTTTTTCCGCCAAGGTCAAATCATAAGCTACATAATTTACGCCTTTTGATGCAGGCATACTCATTGATTTTAGCGTCACTCCTTCCTCAGTTTGAATGTTAATCGTTACCTCACCACTATTTTTAGTATAAAAAGGAATTTGTACACTCGGCTCATTCACTTTACGCCAGATGCTACGACGAGTCCCCCATCGGCGGGCGGAGGCGTAAAAAAGAGTAAAATAGTTGAACAATTTAAAGGGGTTGACACCCAATGCTAGCAGATACCGCACCTTCGGCGCTAATGAATTGCACTTTGCGTAACAGGAGTTATTAATGTTTAAAAAGGCATCTTTCCTTCCTCTGTCATCCTAGCCGCTAATCCACTAGGGTCATCAGGCCCATGACCTCCAGTTTCATAATCTTTTCCTTTCCGTTGAATATAAACAACATATTCTTCCCATTTATGATAAAGATAGTATAAATGCCCTAGTTCGTGGGACAACGTAACCCCATTTTCAAATAAACGCAAATGTACTGTTAATCCTTTATTGCTACCTCGAAGACCAGGAAAAGCATCTCTAACAGCAGGGCTTCCAGAGGTAAAAACATCCTCACATTTTGAAATAATAGATAAACCCGCAATCGTAGCATTTTTTCGAGTAGGAATGACTAAAAGTCGATTAGAATAAATAGCAACTTCTAATGGCGTGCCATCTAAATTTTCTAAGTTATTCATAGACTGTGCTAATTCAGGAAAATGCTCTTCTTGTAGAATTAAAGAGATTTCTGTGGAAACAGCAGGGATAATATATTCTCTAAAGCGGAAAAAGTTAGCCACTAATTCATTTCTCTTGGTATCAAATTTTCGCCAATACAATCGTTTTTCTTTGCGGGTTTCAAAAGTCGATTGTTTAAAAAAGGCCCTTTTATTTGTAACAAATTCAAGGGGTTGTTCGGAGGTAATATCCAAACACTCGCCCAATGTTCTTAGATACTTTTCATAATAAAATTTTAAATAGGCAATGTCTCCATTCCGCATTAATTGCGTTTCAAAATAAGGATAATATCGATTTAAAAATTGGTCGATACTCATATTTCGTTTAAGTGGGTCAACCGAAGTCTGGGCATATTTTAAAGCAGTATCCATTTCCCGTGTGACATCAAATTGAACAGGTTTACGCTCATCTTTAACTTGAGGAGTAATTTCTGCCACTAAATCAATAGCGCTAGTATGTCTCTGTAACAACTGAGCAGTAGCAGTTTCGGCAAAGATGCCCAAAAGGAGCAAGAGAAATAATTTCGGAAAAAAAGTGTGTAAAATGTTGTGCATAACGTCGAAATGGATGTTCTTATATATAATTGCCTACAACAAAGCTTTTTGTTACTCAACTCTAATAGACTTGTTTAACGACATCTTGATGGACGATATAGGCAAAATTTTGTTTTGTGCTGCGTTAAAATTTTCCACCATCTCACCTCATCAGCTACCGTTAAACAACTCTAATTTATAAAAAACTAAATAAAATTTCCAGTTAATAGTTTATTCTAGAATAGAAAACATTAAGAATACCACCAAAAATAAACCTCCTTTTTATATTCTGCCAATTTAATTATTGCTTTATAAGGCTTTCTACCAAAATTGTCGTTCACAAAACAATCAGCAATCTACTTCATATTCCCCTTGTTTTCGTAGCTTTGCACCCCTTAAACATTAATTTAAATAGTTATATGAAAGACGTCATTGATTTAATTGGTCGGATTTTAATCTCCATCATTTTCCTTTATGAGGCTTATGACTCTATGTTCTATTTTGAAGAAACAAAGGAAGTCATGACTTCCTATGGCGTTACTTGGAATCAAGATTTTCTAGTTATTAGTTCTATTATCTGCTTAGTACTAGGCGGGTTATTATTATTATTAGGCTA
>JBGCFJ010000463.1:0-5409 GCA_045106885.1 Saprospiraceae bacterium | reverse complement strand
TTAGCCAGTTAGACCAGTCAATTTTTCTTCTAAGGAATTCAAAAAATGCTTGCATAATGGATTATGGACGCATTTTTTGAGTTTCTTAGAAGGGAAAAAGACGGTATAAATGGTTGATTATTTCTGCCACTTTGCCTTAGTTACGTGCGACAAAAATAACGTACGATAATTTTGACGTACGTTAAAAATGACGTACATCATTTTTTTTCAATTTTATCCATTTTAATCTAAACTAGCTTATATTTGTTGAATAACTATTTTAATAATGATAGAAAAAATTACTTTTCAAAATTATAAGCTTTTCAGAGAAGAACAAGAACTAGAACTACGACCATTAACTATTTTAATTGGGAAGAATAGTTCTGGGAAAAGCGCAATTACTAAACTTTTACCACTTATTGAAAATTCAATTAGCGGAGAATTAGATATGAATGAACCATTGTTATTGAATAATAATGGAGTAGAAGTAGGTTCAGAATTTAGAGATTTGGTTTATGGTAGACATGAAGTAGGTGCTTTGGAATTCGAGCTATATCAAAATCAAGATTATCTTTATGTTCAAATTGCTTCAGGAACAAGAATAAATGATATACCTAAAATCACTCAATGGAAATTATCTGATACAGGCAAAGAAATAATCAATTACCAATACAATGATAGAACTAAGCAATACTTGGATTTGTATCGAGGGTTAAATGCAAAACCAATATTTAATGGAATTAATTTAAGTACTTCTGATTCATCTAATCTAAAAACATACCCTCTAAATAATTCTACGCTATCAAATAGAGGTTTTAAACTAACTACAAATTATATTGGACCGTATAGATTTGTTCCTCCTCCTATTATTGACTTTAAAAATATTAAGAATGGCAAAATGGGTATTGAGGGAACAAATGCTTATTCCTATTTGGTAAAAGATGCTCTTCATAATAATGGTAAAATTTTAAATCAACTTAGTGATTGGTATAGTGAAAACTTTGAAGGTTGGGGGCTCAATATAAAATTAGACAATCGACCACATTATGAATTAGAACTAATTAGAAAGAACCCTAACTTTAGCATTAATTTTAGTCAAGTAGGACAAGGAATGATTCAGTCTTTGCCTATGGTGTTAAGCTCTTTTATTCCTTCTAGTCATAATGATTTAATCAATATTTTTGAACAACCAGAATTACATTTGCATCCTGCGGCACATGGAAATTTGGCAGAACGCTTTGCAAATTCTACCATTGGTACAAATAAAAGGTACTTAATCGAAACCCATTCTCAAAATTTTGTACTTAGATTAAGACGATTGGTGGCAGAGGGAAAATTAAATAAAGACAAGTTAAGAATTTATTATGTCAATTTTGATGAAGAAAAAGGGGAAAGTAAGTTAGAAGAAATTAAAGTATATGAAAATGGGAAGGTAGATTCTTGGCCATCAAATATATTTAGTGAGACGCTAATTGAAACAGAAGCAATTCATTCTGCCCAAATGCAAAACCCTTATAAGTAATGCTAATTGAAATTAGGAAAGACATTTTTGAAAATAGTAATTTCGATGAATTGAATTTTCTTATTCGGTTACTTTCTTATAAAGGAAGGTATAGTTTCTTTGTCAATATAAGAGCTGTAAAAGGAGTTTCTAATTTTGAGAAACTGAGTGAACTTGATAAATCACATATTGAAGCACAATTCAATAAAACTATTTTAGAATCTACTAATCCTGACTTAATTGTCACCCAAGATAACGATACAGTTGCTTATAGTTTAAATGAGGCTATATCTTTTCTTCAACAACCAGTAATAATCGTTGTGGAAAACAGCTTGAATGATGGTCATTTCGTAAGGACAATCGTTAAGCATTTTGACAAAACTGGATTATTAATAAGGCATCTTGAAAATAATTGGCTAAAATTAGGTAATGCGGGTGGTAAAAGTAATTTTATAAATTTTTTGTCTGGTGAAATGGAATCATTTAAAAGTCTCTTAAAACCAAATAATCAACTTCTAAGATTTTTTGTAATTGCTGATAGTGATAAAAAATCGCCAAATACAAGTGTTGGAAAACAAAAATTAATTACTTTTCTTGAAGTTAATAAAATACCAAACCAATATCATATTTTAGAAAAAAGGGAAATGGAAAATTATTTACCCGATGAAACGATTGATAGTATTTTAGATAATCGAGTATTTATTGATGCTTATTTAAGATTAAGTCCAATTCAAAAAGATTACTTTGATTTGGAGAAAGGTTTTGATAGAAATAAGAAATTTGAAGATTTAGCTGATGAGATTAAAAATTTATATGAAGATATTTCAAATGTAGATAAGAAAATTTTCAGAAAAGAAAATTTAGTGAAAAAATATAAAAATCAAGGACAAAGTTTTAAAACTGAATTTCCAAAGCTTTTTCATCATCCAACGGTTACAAAAAAGACCTTATTAAAAAGATGTAAACATCATACAGGAAATCCAAACGAACTTCCTGACTTAGTAGAAAAGATAGCTAAATTATTATGAGTAATCAGATTAAAATAGTACCAAAAGTTAGTCGTCTTATTCATTTAATTGATAGAATGGAAAAAGGAGAAATTAAAATACCTTCTTTTCAAAGAGATTATGTATGGACTAAAAAGCAACGAGAAGAGTTATTTGAAAGTATTCAATTGGAATATCCGATTGGAGCGATTTTGCTTTGGAGACCAGAAAAAGAATTTAAAATTAATCATCGACTTGGACCAGTTATAGTTAATAAAACAAGTAATAGTTTCTTTTACATATTAGATGGATTTCAAAGGTTATCTACCATTTATGGCTGTTTAATCAATCCTGAAAAAACAAAAAATGAAATAGATGAAGAAGTAAAGAAAGAATTTTCACTTTACTATGATTTAGTCAATCAAGAATTTAATTCGCCTCGAACTGAACCTGTTGAAGATACCAATATCCCAATATATTTATTAATTGATACTTTTGGGTACTTAGATTTTTCAGAAAAATTAAGACAAAATTATTTAGATAAAGAGTATGCTAATAGATTAATTTCAAGAGGGAGGAAACTATCTTCAACATTAATAGATTATCAAATTCCTTATGTAGAAATTTACGGAGGTGATATTGAAAAAGCGGTTAATATTTTTTCGCGGGTTAATTCTAAAGGTTCACCGATTTCTAAAGATTGGATGGTTTCAGCCCTCACTAGTAATGAGGCTAAAGATTTTAATCTAGGCGAATTAATTGAAAACTTATTAGATGATTTAAAATTATATAATTTTCAAGATTTAAAGAGAGAGGTAATTTTGCAATGCATTCAAAGTGCTTTTGGAAAACTTTATTATGATATTGCTATTGAAGATTTAATAAAAAGAACCGATTTTATTGAAAAAACCCGAAAAACTATTAGGAGTATTAAAGATGCCGTAAAATTCTTGTTTGAAGAACTATATGTGTTGGAAAGGAGATTATTGCCTTATAGTAACCAACTTGTTTTTATTAGCTATTTCTTTAATGAAGTAGATAAAAATGCTACTATTTACCCTTCGCAAATAAAAGAACTAAAAAAATGGTTTTGGACAACTAGCTACGTTAATTATTTTACTATTTATTCAATTAGTAAAAGAAGAAAAGCATTTGAGCAATTTAAATTGTTTGTAGCAGGACGGTTAGAAAATTCTGTGTTTAATGATAAGCCAACGGATGTTTTCTTTGTAGCGGATTTACCTGAAAAAATATTTTTTGGTAGTGTTCGTTCAACAACCTTAGTTCTTTTTATGCTAAATTATGCCTACGATTTTCAAAAGAATAATGCTGAAGAAATAGACGGTATTAACTTAGATTATTTATTTCCAAAAGATAAAAGTCCAGGCAATTTTATTCCAACTATAAAATATAGTTCAGGTAAAAAGAACGATTTTCTACCTACTGGAAAGCATAAGAATTTATCTTTTCTTTTATATAAAGAAAATTTTAAATCAGCTTTTAATAAGTTATTTCTTGAAGAATATATGATTGGAGAGACAAATATTGAAGTATTAGAATTAAGAGAAGCAAAAATCTATGGAGCAGAAATCAAATTTATTGGAGATTTATTGGAGGGGAATTGAAATTATATTAATTATTGAACACTTAATTTGCACTAGAGAAAAACTCTTTAAAATTATAAATTAAAAGGCAAATGGAATAAATTTACTCTTTTGAGAATCCTGCAAAATCCTACAATATGACCACCACAGAAAAAGAAATCCTATCCATCCTAAAAACCATCAAAGGCAGCGGGTCGTTCGAAAAATCAGGTATCAAAGAATTTATACCACCAGGTTTGCATATCGAAGGCATTGGCGAAGTCAGTTTCCCCTTGAATCCAATTATGACCAAAGCCATCATTGAACAAGCTATCCAAGCACCTTTTGGCAAAGGCAGTCAAACGGTCACAGATACCAATGTGCGGAGTGCTTGGGAGATAGATGGGAGTCAATTAACTTTTAAAAATAAGGATTGGAAAAAATTTCTAGCCGAAATAATAAGCGAAGTAAAAGAAGGATTGGGTGTCGAAAACGAAAAAGTGGAAGCCTCTTTATATAAGCTGCTGATTTATGAAGAAGGAGATTTTTTCTTACCGCATAAGGATTCAGAGAAAGAAGAGGGCATGTTTGCCACTCTCATAATAAATTTGCCTTCTAATCATACAGGAGGCGAACTGATTGTACGATTTGAAGGAAAAGAAGAAGTGATTGATTTTTCACCAAGTGCTAGTAATTATAAAATTCCTTATGCTGCTTTTTATGCAGATTGTGAACATGAAGTAAAGCAGGTGACTTCGGGGTATCGAGTGAATTTGGTGTATAATTTAGTGCAAAAGGCAGGGAATAAAATTTATAGTCCGCAGTTTTCTAAGCAAGTAGAAGATTTGACAGGTTTAATAAAATCTATGGAATCTTCTTTTGAAAAGACGCCCAAAGCTATTTTATTAGACCATCAATATACGCCTACTAACTTTTCTTTAAAACAACTAAAACATCATGATTGGCCAAGAGCGCAAGCTTTAATAGCCGCCGCAGAACAAGCAGGTTATTTTGGAAAATTAGGTTTGTTGACGCATTATATTCAAGGGGATTTAGAAGAAGACCATAGCAGTTACCGTCGCAGAGGACGAGGGCGTTATCGAGATTATCCTAATGAACCAGCGGAAGGAGAAGGAACAATGGGCGACGATATATATGAACTCTATACCAAAATTAAACATTGGAGTCAAGATAGCGGCCCATCATTGGGAGAAATAGATTTAGATGAATCAGATATAATCACAAACATTGAATTAGGAGATGGCAAACCTATTGAACAGGAACAGGAAGGATATACAGGGAATGCAGGCATGACAATAGAATACTGGTACCACTATGGTGCGGTTATTTTATGGCCCAA
>JBGCFJ010000462.1:0-1783 GCA_045106885.1 Saprospiraceae bacterium | reverse complement strand
AAGGGTTGCTGGAAGGGTAGACTGATTCAATATTTTTGCTTCTATAAAATTTAGCATAGTCGTTATTTTACAGCAAAAATAAGGTTTATTCTGAAGATAAGTATCGATATTGTACAGCTCAGAGCTAGGCTGTTGAAAATTTGATAAAAAAAAACCCCGTATTTTTGAGGTGACTAAACCGAAAAAAAATGCGAGGAAAATCAAAGATTTCTACTAAGTTAAACCCTTGGAAAGAAAAAGCCAAACAAAGAGGTAAAAAAAATCACTACCTAACGAGATGTGTTAAAAACTTACGTCAAAGTAAAAAGGCACTAAAATCAGAGAATCGAGAACTGAATATAGCTAATAAAATCTTGCAAAAAGAGTTGGATGCAGCAAAAAAATTAAAGACGACGCGTGTAATAAATCATAGTTATTCGGCAGAGGCTATGCAATTATGTGTTCAGTTGAGAACCCAAGCAGGTTGTAGTTACCGAAGCTGTATCCAAGTATTAAATATTCTAGTAGTGTTATTGAATTTAGAGTTAAAAATACCTCACTTTAGTAGCATTAGAAATTGGGAAATAAAATTAGGCTATCACGAACTACAACAGACTATAAATACAGCGGATAAATGGGTGTTAATAATAGATGAAAGTATCAGTATAGGTAATCAAAAAATGCTTTTACTAATTGGGATAAATTTAAGTAAGTACCAATTTGGTAAAGCTTTAAATTTAGGAGATATGCGAGTACTTGAGATAAGACTAAGTAAATCATGGAAAGCTCCTGATATTGAAAAAGTAGTTAAATCGGTAGAACAGCGAGGTTTCACCTTTGAATATTGTTGTTGCGACAATGGGAATAACTTACGTAAACTATTGAAAACAATAGGATTAGTACATATTGAGGATTGTGGTCATGCATTAGGTAATTGGTTAAAGAATCGTTACAAAAAAGAAGAAGTCTTCCTTAGTTTTTGTACAGAATCGACAAAAACTAAAAGAAGTTTAATCCTAAGTAAATATGCGGAATATGTACCTCCAAAACATAGGACAAAAGGAAAGTTTTTAAATTTATCAGCTATTGCAGTTTGGGCCAAAAAGATACTGTTTTTAGCCAAGCAATATCAACAAACAGGAACATGCAAAGGTGCTTTTGAGAAGATTAAATGGATATTGAAATATGAGGAATTTATCCTTAAGTTGAACGAGGAACAAGCACTAATCAATAAGGTAAATAAGCTTATAAAAAACAAGGGTTTAAGCAAAGATATAATTATAACAGCCGAACAAATTATTAATCAGAGTAACGTAGAAGATGGATTGAAAAAGTATATACAAGATTACCTTGAAAGGAACAAGAAGAAACTACCAGATTTAGAAAAAATTATATGTAGTTCAGACATTATAGAATCTACTTTTGGTAAGTTTAAATACAATACAAGTAAAAGCCCTAATGGAGCCATAACCGAGGGGTGTTTATCAGTAGCAAATTATGGTAAAAATTTTGAAATTAATGAAATAAAAAATGCAATGGAAGAAACTAGAATTGTAGATATAAAGAAATGGAGGGAAGAAAATCTACCTGTTTCTACACAACAAAAGAGGCGTAAGCTGTTGAAAAGTGCATCATAAAAATTTTAAGGAAATGCGGACATTTTCAACAGCCTAACTTGGTGGTTATCAAATTCTCCATCACCTAAAACGACTACTTTTTCATAACCTTTTAACAGGTCGTGAAGTTTGGTAAATAATTCTAGATGCATTTTAGCTGGTAAGTGTCCTTTTTTACATTTTCGGAC
>JBGCFJ010000461.1:0-7647 GCA_045106885.1 Saprospiraceae bacterium | reverse complement strand
TGGTAGTCATTAATACGAATATCCTTATCGGTGTTTAAAATGAACAAAGATATTATTTAAACGCATAAAATGGGGGGATGATGCGTAATTTGATTACCCCATGACAAGTATTTTTAATAGCAAGTTATTGTGGAACTACTATTGCCACTGCCTACTGCCACTGCCTACTTCTTCCGCTTAACCTTTCCATTCTTGACTTGAATCGTCCGACGATTACTAAAACCACCTTCAGAATGTTGTCGATTGATACCTGTGACGTAATAAGTATAATTTTCTTTTTCTTCATAATCAGGGTCATAAACAGAAAAATTCTGTTTAGAATCAAAAGGCGTAATGGCTAGAATATTTTCTGGATTATCAATATCGCCTAATTTATTGCCTTTGAACTTATATACGACATAGTAATAAGGCTTATTGCGTTCGGCGTAGGTTTTAGTTTTTCTTAAAAAATTAAATAGACCACCTTTTTTCTTTTTCCCATGCCAACTAATCTTTAGCCCTTTATCCGTTAAGGAAACTTTTTTTAGATTAGGTGCTTTATTAAGTGGAATATTTAAAAATTTCATTTCTGGATGCAACACAGGATTTTTGTAAAGTTGTGCTAAGGAATCCGCTAGATTTAGTGGATTATTTCTGATTGATTTAGCACTAAAATAAATACTTCCCTGCGTGTTAAATACTTCCCGATTCAATCTTACTTGCTTGGGTGTTTCTGATGGATTGAGCCAATCAATGGTTTTAGGGTCGCCTACTTTATAGGCAGCATGACCGATATATAAGTTTCTACCAAAAGCATTTTTTGCCCACCAATCGACCAATGTCTTATGGTCTGCAATGGAAAAGCCGATATGCCAATATAATTGAGGAACAATATAATCTATCCATTCATTGCGCATCCATTTTAAGACATCTGCATATAAGTCATCATAACAAGTTTGTCCAGCTCGGGTATTACTGCCTAAAACTGGGTCTTTAGATTTGTTTCGCCAAACACCAAAAGGGCTAATCCCAAATTGGACAAAGGGCTTAATCTCTTTAATTTTTTGAGAGACTTGCTGAATCAATAAATCTACATTTTGTCTACGCCAATCGTCAATATTCCCAATTGCACCTTTAGTCAATTCAAAATCTAGAGAATCTGGATAGGGCAACCCTTGTATTTTATAAGGATAAAAGTAATCATCAAAATGAATGGCATCAACATCATACTTTTGCACAATTTCTCCAATAACATTGGTGATGTGGTCTCTAACTTCATGGCGATGTGGCTTAAAGTAAAAGCGTTTTCCATATTTAATCAACCAATCTCGATGGGTGTTGAAAACGTGCTTGTAGGCTAAATTTGTTGTATCTAAATTAAAAGTGGCTCGATAAGGATTTAACCAAGCATGGAATTCCATACCTCTAGCATGTGCTTCTTCAATCATGAATTCTAATGGGTCATATCCTTCTGGTTGGGGAGCTAATCCTTGTGTCCCTGTCAAATATTCCGACCAAGGTTCATAAGAAGATTCATAGAAAGCATCGGCGGAAGGTCGCACTTGGAACACAACCGAATTAATACCCATTTTCTTAAAATCCTCTAACATATTGATGTACTCATATTTTTGTACACCAGTATTTTTATTTGCTTTTGGTGGATAATCAATATTTACAACGGTAGCTACCCAAACGCCTCTAAATTCTCGTTTAAGCGGAACATCTTGTCCATAAATGGAGGGTGTGTAAAATTGAAATAAGAAGAGTGTTAATAGGGTAGTAAAAGGTAAAGAAAGGAAATATTTTTCTTTTGCTCTATTGATGATTAATAAGTTATTCTTTTTTAGGTTTCTCATAGGTTCATTAACATTAGACTAATAAACATCAAATGTAATAGGTAAAAATGACATTGTAAAGTATTGAGGGAAGACAATCAAAATAAACCTAAAATTCCCCTTTATTTTGATGAAATTAATAAGAAAATTGGAAAAAATATTATCGGAGTGGCTTAAAGTAAAGAATCCTACACTCCAGAAGGGAAAAGGAGTGTAGGAAGACTAAACATACTATGAGAAAACTGTTACAAATATATATACTCATATATGTTTTTACAACCTGTATTTATGATTTGGGGCTTATCTTTTACTAACTGGAGTAATCTATTTAGTATTTGGTAAAGGAGAAGTTTTAAAAGGTAAGCTAAACAATAAAATTACAAAAAAAGGAAAGATTTATTTAAGGAGTAATTTTTATATTAAAATAAATTTATAAGTATAAAATGCTGGTAAATAATTATTTTGGCTAAAATTAGGTAAATTCTCAATCCATGGTCGTCAGGAGACGACCAGATAGCAATTTCTAGTCTGGAGACTAGAAATATCGGCACTCGATGTGTCTAGTCTCCAGACTAGACACCACTATCCGCTGGTCTCCTGACCAGCATTGAGAACTTACAAAATTAGCTCGTCAGATTAAAAACTGATAATTATCCGTTGGGGCATTAAATCCGCTGGGGATATATTTCTTTAAATCCCAACGGATTAGACTTTCCAACGGATTTAAATATTGGCGTATCATTTTTTGTATTATTGATTTTTTAGCTGATTATCTAATAGGGCAACTCTTCTAAAGTTGGACACTCAAGTTTAAGACAGACAACGGAAAATCTATATTTTCCGACGCTTGGAGCAGCGAATATAGATTCGCTGTTGTCGAAAATGTCCTCATCAGCGGGAAACTAAATCCGCGGGGCTTTTTGCCCAACGGATTTAAATCTATTAATAATCTGTCTTAATTTCTTTATTAAATGGTACTTTGAACTGATAAGCAACATCTTCATCTCTGCTATCATCTAATACGTCTAGCCCATAGACTACTTTAGTTGGGTCACCATATACGAGCGTACCAAAAATTCTATCCCAGAAGGAAAAAATATTGCCAAAATTAGTATCCGTCCAAGGACGCTCAAAATGATGATGGAATTTGTGCATATTTGGCGTTATAATAATATAGCTCAAAGCCTTATCCAAAGCAAGGGGCATATTTATATTCGCATGACTAAAATAGGCAAAGAAAACGGTTAATATTCTATAGAATAAATAGTAGGCTAGGGGAATTCCTGCGATTAAAATAGCTATTAGTGCAAAAACTTCTCTTAAAACATAATCCCCAGGATGATGCCGAGTGGCTGTGGTTACATCTACATTGGTATCACTATGGTGGACCATGTGAAATCGCCACATCCAAGCTACTTTGTGTAATAGATAATGAACGAGGTATTGTGCGAAAAAATCTAGAATAGCAACAGCTATTAGTAGTTCTGCCCAAATAGGCAAGTCTATTAAATGTAAGACCCCAAATTGATTAGTGGCTAACCAAGCAAAAATCCCTAACGTCAGTACACCAAATAAACTATTGATAGCGATACTAGTCCCTAGAAAGATAAGATTTACCTTTGCATGTGCCCACTTTTTATAATTTAATTTCATCAATGGAAAGCCTAATTCTACAATCCAATTGGCAGAAATACAAATAATAATCCATACTAGTTTTTGCCAACTTGGCATGGTCTCAAAGAAATTTAAAAACGCTTCCATGTTTATGATTAAAATGAGTAAATTATGAAATGATTAAAGGTGTCTATTGTAATCATTTAGTATTTTTTAGAGGTCAGAAGTCAGACCGAAAATTGAAATTTTCTGTCAGAAGTCAGATTAAACAGTAAGTACTCAATAGTCCAGTTTAAATCGTCCGATGACTGCGTCGTCGGATGATTTAAATCAGCTCATCGGACGACGATAGTCATCCGACGAGATGATTTTACATTTTTATTGAGACTTACTTAAACATAGGCAACCAACTGAATGTCAGAGATTTACATTTGTTCAATCTGATTTCTGACAGTTTATGTAATAAACGGTCTGACTGCTCACTTCTTTCTAGGTATCAATTTTCAATCTGACTATTTATTTGTCGTCTCTTAAAATTTGTGTCGAAGATAATAAAATCACTATTATTTTTGCCTTTATAGATTAATAAAATTATGCCTAATTCTTCTAATGAGTGATTTTTGACATCAAGCTGATATAATAGATTACGAATTTGTACCTTTGAGGTTTTAAGTACCAATTCCTAATTATTTAAATACTCTACCCTACAAAAATTATTTTTTCTAAAATGAGAAGATGAATAAATTAATAAATGAGTAAATAACGCACTAAAACTAAACATCAGAGCACTATTTTAGGCTTTTGGCTATAATTTACTCATTTTATCATCTAATCATTTACTCATTTTAAAAAAAAAAAAAAAAAGTAGAGTACAGTATTATTTAATTTAAGCACTGAATACCGTCTATGAAATCGACCAAAGAATTATTAGATTTATTGAACTTAGAGCAGATTGATGAAAATATTTATCGAGGACAAAACTACCAAGCGCCTTGGGGCAGGGTATTTGGCGGACAAGTAATGGCACAAGCAGTGCATGCGGCTCGTAGAACGGTCCCTGAAGACCGATTTTTGCATTCTTTGCATGGCTATTTTATATTAGGTGGAGATATATCTATTCCGATTATTTTTCAAGTAGACCGAATTCGTGATGGTAGAAGTTTTACGACGAGAAGGGTAGTGGCGGTGCAGAGAGGAAAGGCAATTTTTAATTTGTCCGCTTCCTTTCAGAAGGGAGAAAAAGGATTTGAACATCAAATTTCTATGCCGAATGTACCTTCTCCAGATGCTTTAATTACGGATAAAGAATGGGCGGCAAAGTACAAAAAAGAATTGCCGAATATGCACAAGCGATATAGTGTAGCACGACCTATAGAGTTTAGGCCAGTTGAGAAATTTGACCCGATTAATTTAAAAAACAAACGTCCTTTTAGGCATATTTGGTTGAAAGCTACAGATGTGATAAAAAGTGATGACCCTAGGGTTCATAAAGAAGTATTAGCTTATGCCTCGGATTATAATTTAATGGGTACGTCTTTACTACCACATCGGGCCAAATTTAATCGAGAATTGATGCAAATGGCTAGTTTAGACCATGCCATGTGGTTTCACCATGATTTTAGAGCAGATGAATGGTTATTATATGCCCTAGATAGCCCTGCGGCTTCTAATAGCCGTGGATTTAATAGAGGTAACTTCTTTAACGTAGAAGGAAAATTAGTGGCTTCTGTGGTACAGGAAGGGTTAATTCGACTTAGAAAACCTAGACCACCTGCTACCGACAAGTAATTTGTTTGAAGCCATCTAAATGAAAGGGTAGTTGGGTCAACTTGTTTTGAA
Source organism: Saprospiraceae bacterium (assembly GCA_045106885.1). Taxonomy (GTDB): domain Bacteria; phylum Bacteroidota; class Bacteroidia; order Chitinophagales; family Saprospiraceae; genus JAFMDF01. The sequence goes on along the minus strand of JBGCFJ010000461.1, from coordinate 2,380 downwards.
TTAAGAAAACGGGAGGCATTGTATTTTCAATATCCACACTTAATTCTTTCCAGCAGGTTTTACCATTGGTTTCATACCCAACTGGGCATTGGAAACTTGTTTTGGGGATAAATTCTTTCCAAATAAAAATATTTGGGACTGGCTCATAAGTCACAATTTTATATTCTTTCGGAGACAAAACCAACTTTTCGGAAATTAAGTCAAAACAAAGACTTTTATCAAAAATAGTCATGAAAATTTTAGTGACGGAATCTGGCGCGACATAATTATAATTTTCCCATAGGGTAATATATGTTTTAATATAATATTTGTCCTGTTCTAAATCTTTAATAATATCTGTATTTTTTTTCCAAGCTGGGTAATCCTTAGATTTGATAGGCCTTTTATTGTCTATACGCTTCCGATTTCTTTTTCTGATGAGCTTTAATTCACCATTTAACTCTTTCAACCAAGCATCCACCTCCTCTTCTAAATAGGCAAAATAATCCAAGTAATAATTTACTTGGGCAAGATGATGATGGTCTACATTACTTGGACCTATTAAAGTAACTTCATAATTGATTAGATTTTCTGTTTGAGCCTGTAGGGAAATAGTGGAAAGGAATAATAAAAGCGCCTTAATGTATTTCATTCTATTTGTTGTCAAAGGATGATAATAGCATATTTTTATAACTCAAAGTTAAGGTCTGGATTTGATAGGTTCAATACTTATTAAAAATATTTTCCAAGGTATATTTTCTGTAGTGTCAAGCTCTGTTTGGTAGATGTATTTTGGAGGAAACTTATTATGGATGATAAATATCACAGATGAAGGGCATCACGGATAAAAAACATTACGGATAGTAAATTGGTTGATTGCGTCCTTTTGAAAATTGCAAATTGAAAATTTTAAATTGACAACTTACTTCCGACTATACTTCCGTTTCTGATTCATTTTAGCCACTGCTTTTTCAATACCATCTGGCGTTAATGGATACATATTCATCACTCTTTTTAAAACGGGAATTGTATCTGAAGAATACCAATATTTTTCTGCCATTGGATTCATCCAAGCAATTCGTTTGTATTTTTTGGTGAGGACTTCCCACGTTTCAATACTCGTTTTGCCTAATTCGTAGGGCGCCATATCTGCGTCACCAATGACAAATAAACTATAATTTTTATCCTCGGAAGCTATTTTTTCAATCGGTACAAATTGCGTTCTACGCACATCTTTATACGCACCATTATAAATCGTATTGTGGTAATAATAGGTCTTTAAATCATGGGCAAATCGAGTCTTCATTTTTGCAAATAACTTTTGCACTGCTTTGATATAAGGTGTCATCGACAAACCACCATTATCAATCATTAAAATAACCTGTACTTTGTGTTGAACCTTTTCCTTTTCGTAGGGTAAGAAAATACCGCCTTGTTTTAAGCCTTCGGTAATCGTAGTTGGAATATCTAAAATAATTTCTGCTGATTCATCTTCGATTCCTTTCAAAACCGCTAATGCCGCATCAATATTATCATCTTTCAAAATGGCTTTTCCATCCGCTGGATAAAATCGTCGGTCATTCACCACTTTTCTAGCCATTTTTCCACCGCCTCCACCACCAACTCGAATTCCACCTGCGGCTGCCCCATTATTTCCATAAGGAGAAATACCACCAGAACCAATCCAATGACTACCACCATTATGTTTGCCTTTTTGTTGCTTGGCAACCGCTTCCATTCTACGCTTTAACTCTTCCATCGAAATATTTCGATAGTCCGCCATTTTATCCAACTTATTGGGCTGCCCAGGGTCCGTATCTGCATTGGCAGAATCTATCTGATTGGGGTCATCTTTGCTTAGTATTTCATTGCCATCAATCACTTTTTGAATATCATAAGTACTAATATGTACTTCATCCAAAAATCGGTCAACTAATTCTTTGATATCTGGTAATTTCCCATTGGCTTCCTCATCCATCAAATTCTTTTTCCACTCCTGAAAAGTTTCAGACCGTACCAAGGCACTTTCTAAAGTCTCCCCATTTTTGATTTCTACTTCCAAGAAATATTCATAAAAAGCAGCCGTATAAGGCCCAAATTCTTTTGGGTCATTGGTAATCAAAGCCTTAAGAACCAAGTAAATATCACCAAGGGTATTCACCAAGCCTTTGTCCATGGCTCTGCGTAAATGCAAAAGTGTACGAACGTCGGCATTGAGTTTATGCTTGCGGAAAGTATGTGGTAAGGATGGAAACATGGATGACAATTTTCAATTTTCAATTAATAATTTTCAATTTTCAAGTAAGACAAAGAGTAGATACTGAGTCTATATCTGAAACACTTCAATTCTCAATTAATCAAATTATCTTCTAATATAGAAGATGGATGCTTTGAAAATTGA
>JBGCFJ010000460.1:0-9110 GCA_045106885.1 Saprospiraceae bacterium | reverse complement strand
GGAAGGGGAGGGCCAGACATCCCGACCCAAGAAGTTCCATTATAATATTCAAAAGTAGTTTGAGCAATGCCATTAGAGATAGAACTATTATTTCTAATCATACCAGTCACAGGGGTTCCTGAATATAAACTTGACCCTACTGGCATTTTAAATGATGTATTGTCTGAATTTAAATCTACTACTCCTCCGCCTACTTTAGTTGTTGCCATATCTTAATGAGTATATGTTCCACTTCCCGTGTATGTTAATATTGTATTACCACCATTTGTTGTTACAGTTGGTGAACCTGTAATTGTACCTGAATATATAGAAGTAGGAATGCTTAAAATAAAAACACCACTTGCGCCATTTCCTCCCACCATATATGCGCCACTTCCGTGTCTACGCCCTTGACCACCGCCGCCACCGCCAGTGTTTGCAGTTCCATTAGTACCGCTAGTATTGGTACGTCCGCCATTGCCACCGCCGCCGTTACCACCAAGCCCAGTTCCACCACCTTGACCACCGCCGCCGCCACCGCCGTAGTAATTAGCTGTTCCAGTAATTGATGATTCCAATCCATTACCTCCCAATGGAGGGATGTAGGATGGGAAAGACGCAGCTCCAGCTGATTGCGTTCCACCACCACCAGTTCCGTGTGGGCCTTGATTTTGTTGGTCCCCACCATCAAAACCTTGTCCTGCTGTTCCGCTACCTCCAGCATTTTGTGGAGAACCACCTCCAGCACCACCTCCGCAACCTCCAGCTCTACCACTACCTGAACCCATCTGTCCACGGGTACTTCCGCCTCCACCACCCACAGCGGTAAGCGTTGTAATATCTGACCCCGACATAACAGTGTCATCACCATCGAGTCCTTTTTGGTCTGTGTTATTAGGAGCGGCTGAACCACCTCCGCCTATTGTAATCGTATAAGTAGTCCCGCTAGAAAAACCCAAAATAGACAATGGAGCTATATCCGCATCCCTATTAGATGTGTAAGATGTTAATGCACCTCCAGCACCGCCGCCGCCGCAAGCGTCTCCACGAGTAGAACCGCCGCCGCCGCCGCCAGCTAACATAAGATAATTAATTTCATACGGATTAAATGAATCAATTTGTCTCCATTCTGTGCCGTTATAAAATTCAAATACGGAATCATCAGTATTAAATCTAAAATCTCCTGAATTTGGAGAGCCAGGTCTTTGAGCGGTAGTTCCAACAGCCCATGGCAAAGCTCCAGAATCTCCGCTCAAATCTATTAAGTTGTTAGGGACTTTTGTTGTTGCCATTTATTACTGTGTTATTACTACTTCAATTCCGTTTGTTGATGTCGTTGGAGGTGGCGTTACAAAAGTAAGCGTTGTTCCAGACACACTATAGTTTGCCGCACCTCCAGAATCAACAGAGTTTTGATATACACCACTTATAAATATGTTTAAATTGGCAGCTGCCGTTGGCGTTACCGATAATGTAAATGCTGTTGTTGAGTTGTTTCCTGTAAACTGGTCTTTGACAACTGTAGTTCCAGCCGAACCTTCTATTGTAATTTCCGTTGCAGAAGTTTGAGTAAGTGTTATTCCCGTTCCCTCTGTTAGATTTACTACTGAATCACTTCCTGTAGCAGCGTCTAAATTTAAAGGAACACTAGAACCTGCTTTTGCTCCAGCTCCTAACGTATATGTATCTCCAGGAGCTGTGTTAGTTAAAGTAACTACATCTGCAGCCTGTGTTATTGAAAGACCTGTGCCTGGAGTTAATGTTATATTAGTATCCGCTCCCGCTGCCGCATCAAGATTTACATCTACACTTGAACCATTCGTAGAAGTTCCAATAGTGTAAGTATCTCCTACAACTGTAGAAGCAATTGTAAATCCATTCCCTGCTCCATCATCGGTTAAGCTAATATCATTACCAGCAGTAATTGTAATTAAATCCGTAGATGAATCACTTCCTGTTAATGTAATTGTTTCATTAGCTCCAGCTTGTGCAGTACTAACTGTATAAGTAGTGTCAGTACCTACTAGCCCTACTGGGATTTGAACATTGTCTGTGTTTTTGTAACCAACTAAATAATCTATATCAGATGTTGTTGCGCCTACGTTAAATTCTGAAAATTTTATTGCCATTTTACTGTCCTTCTGTTATTAAATCTTGTGCCGATGCATCTTCACTAATCATTTGCACTCCTATTTCGCTTATTATATCTGTGCTTCCGATAGGAGGGGCCTGTGAAATCAGGTTTGATGTTATCGATATTGCTATCCAATTTACTAATCCCATCGCTTATATTTTACCACAATGCAAGTATATTACTTGCGGTAGTTCCCGTAGCATATACCTTTACAATTTGTACAGGAATAAATGCTCCAGTATTAATATTGTTAAACGTAACGTCATCTCCTCCAACTGTCTGAACTCTTAAATTTCCAGCGCTGCCAACATATAAAACACAACCATTGTTTGTTCCTCCCGAAACACTAGGTATGCTTGCTGTATCGCTTGGAGTTACCGATGCTGCTCTTCCTGCTTGTAACTTTTGATATGCCATTTTTAATCTTTATATGGTATTAATCTGTTTAAAGAATCGCGGCGACCATCGCATCCGCAATCGGTATTCGTTGCTTTTGCAACTGTATCTACCACGCGCTTTATGCCTGTGGCTTTAGTAAATTTATGTATCGTATCTCCGAGACCTTTTGATTTCATTTTTTACAAGTACATAATTTGTTATCACATTTTTTTGTTTTGAATGAAATAAATAATAATCCTTTATTCCAGTAACACTTACATTGATTCCAAAAATCGCTAATCCAATTAGCGGCCTTTACAAGCCACGCTGCTAATTTTCTCATATTATTTTAAGTGATTATGGGTTTTGTAATGTAAATTATCACTCCTATACTCCATCCCTTTGTCAGCTCCGTATGCATGACCATACATTTTTTTTGACATAGCCTTGCTTTCGTCTCTTCTATCTTTCATAGATTGAGATTTTTTTCCGTTGCGAGCTCCTAAAGATTCGTCTAGTCTTGAATTATAACCTTGATTTTTCATCCTTAAAATTTTATTCTACAAATATACTAATATTTTCCTTGTCTACTTTTTGGTGAACTCTTGGTAGAACCGCCTGCTCCTGCCCATAATTTTTTACAAGCCCAGTAGCGTGCAGACATTTTTGATTTTGCCGAACTACACTTGTGTCTTGCTCTAAAAGATTTACGAGCAGCAGAAGAATAGTTGTGACCATAGCCTTTTGCTCCAAAGTGAATAAGTTTTTCTTTTCCACCCTCACAAGCTTTTACCATTTTTTTTTTTTTTTCTCTATCCGATGCAACTACTCGGTTACTTTTCATTTTACTTTTATCCGCCATTAGGTTGTTTTTGCTTGTATGACTATCCAGTTTGAACCATCAGACCAAACAGCAATACCATTAAATGGTTTGTTTATTTCATAAGTTGCAGCTCCATCAATTGTTTCACCAACAGGAGCGGCAACATCAACTTTGTCTGATGCTACTACTGTAGAATCGTTTACTATTCTTAAAAAACGATAAGGTATCTCTGCTGCTGAAGGTAAGGTTAATGTGTGAGTTCCTGAACCTCCAACCCATGTAAGGTCTACGATATTTTTTGTAGTTGTTATAGTGGAAGCTCCTCCTGGGGTTACAGTCATAAACTCAGGCTCTAAAGTGGCCGTTGTTCCTGTATATGTATAAGAAGCAATATCGTCTATAGTATATGCCTCTCTTAATGTGTCTATAAGAGCAGACCCTCTATCTACTGTGTCTACACTAGATGCTACTCCGTGAAATTTTGTTCCTACTGGTATTGTGCTCATGCTTTTTTAACTGTTTTAGTATTACTTACAAATTGTTTTTTACCGCCAGAAGCTTTCTTTTTTCTGGCTGTAGCAGCAAGCGCTCGCCTGCTTAATCTTTTAGCTTTAGCTAAAGGAAGACATCGGTCAGGATTTTTTTTGTTCTTGCTCGTACCGCAAGCACCCTTTATCTTTCCATCCGTTCCTATACGAACCCATTTCTGGTCACGCCATTTTTTTAATTCTCCCATTTTATAAAATCAAGAACCGCAACCTACACACTCTATAAAAGAGTCTGACGGTCTTGTGCCGTTCATTTTCATTTTAATATTATGAATCTTGTCTGCTATTTCCATTTGCTCTCCAAAATCCGATGTATTTTCTTTTAATTCTTCTAGTCGTTTTATTTCTTCTCCCATTATTTTTTTCTCAGAGCTTTAAAATCAGAACTCTCAATCTTATTAGGGTTGCCAGATTGTTTAGCGATATACTTTTGCTTCTTGGTTAGCTTGTCAATATTTTTATTTGAAAAGCCTATGCCGTTATAATCCATTTTATTTTTTACCATAGTTAGGGTCTTTACAATATTTACTTGCCGCCATGTTTGCATAAGCAGACGGATATTTATCAAAGGTGCGCTTTGCCCAGGCTATTCCTGCTGGACATATCTTGTTACCTTTCTTCTTCGTTCTTCCTGACTTAGCCATTAATACTTAGACTTTACTTTTTTGCCAGTTTTCTTCGCGTAACTTTTTGCTGCTGCTTTACCTTTTTTGGTATAAGCAAATTTTTTCTTTCCTACTGTAGGCATAATTAAGCTGTTGTTTTAGGTTTCTTTGTTTTAAATCCAGTCCCCATAGGACCTTCAAAAGGTTTTTTTCTTTTCTTCCCTGGTTTGTTTTTAGCATCCATATTTTTTAGAAACTTCTCTACTGTAGTGTCTCTAAAAACAAATGTACTAGGGTCTATTGTTTTCTTTGCCATTTTATTGTTTTTTATCTTTTAATTCAAAATACACTCCAGCGATAGAAAGTTTGTCTACTATCTCTTTTTGCATTTCAATTAACATTCCTTCAAGCTCATCTTTTTGTTGGATGAGTTGAGTAACTTGACCTTCAAGTTTTTCATTTGCGCTTTTAAGTTCTTGAACTTCGTTTGGGTTACGACCAATGATAGTAAATAAAATTACTGACAATGAACCTGATATAACCCCTACGATACTAACAAACAAATCCTTGTTGTCAGATGGTATTTGATTAAAAGACAGAAACAATAACAGTCCAACTACAACTAAAAAAATTCCTGCCGCTCCTGCGTAGTGTCTTATTTCTTTGTGTGTATTTTTTTCCATAGGTATTTTATAAATATCTTTGTACAAATTTACTAAATTAAATTCAATGAAATCTGATTACCTAAAGTACTGGAGAGTAGTTCGATACTTTATAAAAGCTAAGTATGGTCTGAACGCTCAAGAGCTAGATATGCTACTTTTTTTAAGGTCGGAGCAATATTTTGACAAAGGAAGATTCCAAGACTTCAATAATCTATTGGGATGGAATAAAAATAGATTTGAAAAGTTAAGGCAAGAGGGGTGGATAGAAGTTTTCCGTAAAGGACATAGAGGGAGAAAAGCCGTCTACTGTCTATCTTACAAAACTAAACGAGTAATAAAATCTATATATGATAAGCTAGAGGGCAAAGAGATACCTACCTCTCAAACTTCAAATCCTATGTTTGCTAAAAATGTATCATACTCCGATAAAGTGTATCGCAACATGATAATAGAGATGAACGAGTTTATAAAACAACAACGACATCGTTCTGAGAAATAATCGTATAAGGTTCATTATTGATAAGCATGGTATATCCAGCTCTCTTATCATAATATATTTCATCCCCTTCTGATATCACAGTAACATCTGTCCCTGGTTTTACTACTTTTCCTTTTTTGTATCTTAGCTGGTTAGCATCTTCTGAAGATAACAATAATCCTGATGAGGTTTTAATTTCTTCCTCAATGGTTTTGATTACAATGTTTATTCCTATTGGTTTCATGTTATTTGTATTTAGGTCCTACGAACCAAGTTACTAAAGAGTGACGTACACCTTTTGAAACTGGTTTTACTCTATGATATTCAAAAGAAGGAAAAAAAACAATATCCCCCTTATTCATTTCTAATGCAGGTAGGTTATAAAATTCAAACTCCCCTCCTTCAAATTCATCATTAAGTAGAGCTGTCATTGATAGCTTTCTTGTTTTATTATGTAAAAATTTGTTGCCAGGGTCATTATAAGCCCGAAATCCTGAAGCGTCTTTATGATATCCATAAAACCCTTTTTTTTTATATTTAGTTAGCTGCATACTTTCTGCGGCATCAACATCTATATTCCAACCAGAGTTTGAATTAGCTGAACGCATATAAGAAAAAACTAAATCATATAGCCATTGTTCGTTCATCCAAACAACAGAAGAGTCTCTAATATCTTTATTAAGAACATTATTAGTGACTGTTGCGTCTTTAAATTTATTTGCTCCTAAATCTAAAATACGTTTACAGGTCTCATCGTCTAGTGCTTTATTAAATTGCCAATATCTAAAATCTTCTTCATTCATGTTATATAGTTTTAAATATATTTTTTAATATTTCCCACACAATAATTACAGTAATTATTTCCTGCCAGTTCATAATTAAAGTTCACTTTCTAAAAAAGCTATTTCATTAAATAACTCCTTATAACTAACATCCTCTCTTATCATCTTATAAGTTTCATAATCCTTAAAGTAAATGCTTATGGGTAATATTCCATAGTATTTTATCAAGGACATCCACTCCTTTTGCGTTTCGTTATTTTTGCTCATAACTTCTTGCCATGGTAACTATAGCATTAGTAGATAAAATAGTAATAGCAACCGACACTGCATTTTGAAGCGCGCTCTTGGTTACCTTCATTGGGTCAATAATCCCCATCTTATACATATCACCATAAACTCTTTTCTTTACATCAAATCCCCTGGTGTAAGCAAGTGTTTCTTCTGAATTGTAAACACTATCTAGTTCAAGACCTGCGTTTCGAAGGATTTGAGTAATTGGCGCACGAAGTGCGTCAGCTAAAATTGCGCAAGCAATTTTTTTAGATTTATTTATTTTCTCATTATTAGCGATTAGGTTATATAGATTGTAAAATTCATACAACGCCAGACCTCCACCGGGGAGGATTCCTTCTAATAAAGCCGAGCGCACCGCACAGACTGCATCATCAACTCTGTCATAAAGTTCTTTCTGCTCTAGGTCGGTGTTACCGCCAACATAAATAACACCAATTCCGCCTGTAAGCGATGCAATTCTCGACAATATAAAATCTTTATCTCCCTTCTTCTTAGCCAGGTCATGGGCCTCCCATAATTGTTTTACTCGCTCCTGTACATTGTCCTCAGTCTCTTTGTTATCTTTTATAACTATAGTAGAATCTTTGCCTACAATAACCTTAGCGGCATGGCCTAGGTCTTTAAACTCCACGATGCTTAAATCGTCTCCTGTCTTTTCTGAAAAATAAGTAGCACCAACTGTCAGGGCTATGTCCTGCATAAGTTCATGTTGTTTGTAACCAAAGGAGGGTGGAGTTATGTTACAAATTTTCAAGTTGTTCTTCATCACATTCGCCGCAAGGGTGTTTATGACGTTGGTAGAACAAGGCGCTACTATTAGTAATTTTTTGCCATCTTGTATAATGGGCTTTAATATATTCTCTATTGTTAGAAGGTTTGTTATTTCCGCATCCGATACAAGGATATGCACATCCTCTAGCACACACTCATCCTTCTTCTGATTATTGATAAACAAGTTAGAACTATACCCTCTGTCTATTTTGAGCCCATCGGTGGTCTCGCTATAAGTATCTGAGGTCTGAGACCGCTCCACTGTCACAATCCCATTCTCTCCAACCTTGTTATAAGTGTCGGCAATAATTTTACCAATAGTACTGTCGTTGTTGGCGGATATAGTAGCCACATCTGCCAGCATCTTCTTGGTAACCTTTCTACTCTTTTTATTTAAATTCTTTATAAGGTCTTTCGTCTCAGATAAAAGCTCACGCAATATTTCAGTCTTATTGTCCATCGGAGTAATACGAGACATACCCGAGCGTACTAACGCCTCTGTAAGCACTATCGCCGTAGTAGTACCATCACCCGCAAGGGTCGCCGTTCGGTCTGCCGCTTCACGCATCATCCTTACCGCTAAATTTTCTACTGGGTCTATAAGTGCAATAGACTTAGCTACAGTTACACCATCCTTGGTCACAGTTATTCCATGAGTATGTTCTGGTGATTCTATAATAACAGTATTACCCATTGGACCTAGCGTGCTCTTTACAGCATCTGCCATCTTGGTTATACCACTAATAAGTTTTTCTTGTCCGCTTTGAGCAAAGTGTAGCTCCTTTGGTGTGTATCCTCCCTGTTCCATGATTAAATTTAATTTGATTCAAAGTTAAAACATTTTATTTAGATATAAAAATGTCGAAAAAAAATTTCCCTTATATATATATATATTATTATCTATTATTATTATTATTATTATTATTAAAATTAAGAGATAAAATCGACATTATCGACATGGCCCTGATAATCAGCAAACTAAACGTCGCAAAATCGACACACTATCGACACTATCATTACAATAACGACACAGATAATGTAATTATCATCTGTTGGAGTAAAATTTAATGTGCTTCCTGAAGTACCAGAAATAGAAAAGGTAGCCGAAGCTACCTTAACATTGACCAACATAAAACTAAATATTTAGAGAAGTCCTCTAAATGTCTTCATAGATTCCGCTCTTTCGATTCCATCTGCAATCATCTTTATCTTGCGGTTCTCTGTAATAATTCTTTTCATATTTGCAGCCTGCTGTATACCAGTCATACCTATTGGTCTTTCGTTTACAAGTCTGCCATTCTTTACTGTTAGTCCATCCATCTCAATACATTATTTTAAAACTTATTAATCCTAAATAAATTGTCACCTCAGAATAATTAAACTCCCTGTCTCTAGGGTAATAAGACCAGCCTAATGCAAATCCTATTTTAAGTCTGTTGTGAACTTCTATTTCCATATACAAAGGTAATAAAAAATATTAGATATATAGAGTGTTTGGGTAATACATACATACAGACGACCAATCCCTAAAAAGAAATTTGTTTTTATTTTTGGTGGTGGGGGTCGATTTCAAAAATCCGCGCTCAGATTTTTTTGGCTTTTTTCTGTAGCCTCTGCTCCAGTTCCACCGCTCCCGCTCCCGCGCTCCGTTCC
>JBGCFJ010000046.1:0-8382 GCA_045106885.1 Saprospiraceae bacterium | reverse complement strand
CGGGTAATTTGGCGACTTTTAAAGCTGTACGGCGTTAAAAATACTCGCCATAGCAAAGGCTATGTCTGCGTTTTTTGCCTAGTACAACTTCAAAATTCATCCAAATACAACCCGACACTATCATCTTGACTGACTACTAAGGGGCGAAGCAAGAAATAACCTACCAGAAATGATGAGGTTGTTTTTTCTTTTAGCAAGATGAACAATCGCTGATTGTGAACCGCTTGCGGATGGGCGGAAAAGGAAAAAGAATCCGTCAGGTTGGTAGGTTATTACTTTCATTGCCCATAAAAGCTACTTCCCCCCAAGTAGCCTATTCTTTTGTTTAATCTCATCATTTTAAGGTAGTACAGTCCTTTTCACCTGACATTCGTTGTCTACTACCATTTTTAAATCGTTCCATAAGTAATTGGACAGCATACGATATGTTTCACATAATGTACCTAAAGGCACATTCTTATACGTTTTCTGCCTTTAAAACTACGGACCTATTATCCTTAAAGAGATAAATTCTATAATCGCTTCAATCCGTTATAATCAGAATAATTCAAAAATCCATGATAATAAAAATATTAAATATCATTACGCTTTTATTATTAATAGTCCTTCCTTCCACTGTATTTACGCAAATTACGGTAGATCATATAATGGGCGCTAACGCCCGAGAAAGAGACCCAATTCCTAGAATGAAAGCGGTTGGATTTATTAGAGAGTATCATAATTGGTTTTTTAACGAAGGATACCCTGATGGGTCAAATCCACCCAATTATTCATTGGGTTATCCAAATGCCAAATACAAATGGAATGCTCCCTATCAAGATACTTCGCCAACTACTTTATTCGATGATTTTTATCAAACCATCAAAGATAACCAGCTCGATTTTGCGCCTTCTTTTCTCGGAACTATTCGCCAATTAGTTGACCCAAATAATACCTTACCTTATGGAGAGCACATTATTGATGAATTTAGACCAGTTGCCCCCAATACAGACACCTTAAATCCAGCGTCCTATTTAGCACACGCTGCTTATATGTATCAATATGCAGCTAGGTATGGGCATCAATCTTTTACTAGCAATAAAATAGATAGTTTTATTCGCCCTTTTACCCATCTTGACGAAACGCCTAAAACAGGGCTTGGCATGGTCAATTATATGGAAAATTGGAATGAGCAAGATAAATTTTGGTATCGGGATTTCAATGGAGCGCATCAAACTTATTTTACTCCACAAGTTTATGCCGCCATGCTTAGCGCAGATTATGATGGGCATCTGCAAACTATGGGCTTAAAAGCAGACCCTGATAATCCAGGAAATATGGTATCTACAGTCGGTATCAAAAATGCAGATGCGAATATGAAAGTCGTTATTGGTGGTTTAGCAGTAGCAGATATTGACTATTTTAGAGGAATCGTAGAATGGGCAAAAACGAATAGAACAAATGTACCATTAGCAAAAGTTTTGCCATTTGATGCCTTAAATATTCATAAATACACAGGAGATAGTTTAGCTTATCTAAATAGCAGATTTGGCATCAGCCCAGAAGCAGGTCGATTACGAGATACCTTATTAACGTTTGCAGCTTACCGAGATTCTTTAGAAATAGCTTTTAATGTAGATTTAGAATTGTGGATATCTGAATTTGGTTATGATACTTATACCCCTCAAACAGGAACGCCGAGTGGCGTAGTGCCAAGTATTGGCGATAATGATAATTATGAAGTACAAGGACAATGGTTAGTTAGGTCTTATTTGGAAGCAGTGGCAGCAGGAGTAGAAAAAGCCATTATGTTTGATTTAAGAGACGAATGTACCGACCCTAATAATCCAAATGGTACTTGTGGCTTATTTTCTAGTAGTGGATTATTAGAAAATATTCATAATAATTTTAAGCCTAAAACTTCGTGGTTTTATACTTATACCATGAAAAATGTCTTAACGGGAATGGTCTATGACGATGATTTATCTAATTGTTCTGATACTACCTGTACCAAAATTTATCGTTTCAAAGACCCGAATGGCAGTAATAAACGAGTTTACGCAATTTGGCAACCTACGTCATCAGATGATACGACGAATTATCATTTTTTGAATGAAGATTTGATGAATGCCACACTCGTCAAAATGGAAATCCCAAGTATTAGGGGTATTTCTGAGACGATTACCAATCCTTTTCCAACCTTGACCGTTACCGAAAGGCCTCAATTTATTATCGTAAATGATACTTATTTTATCTCCCAAAATTGCACAGCAGGAAGCTTGTCAACAAATAATCCAACTTGTAGTTCTATCAATGTCTTAGTCGATGTACCTGCAAATAGTGGCACTTATCAACTTTGGTCTATGCAAGGCAATTTTGCTGCAAGTGAATTTAATCACCGAACAGCGACCTTTATCAAAGAAGCATTAGTCTCTACTGATTCTGTTATCACGATTCCCAACTTATTCGCCAATACTTTTTATACTTTTTTCTTGATACCAGAAGGGGTCGGAACTAGCGAAAGTGATAAAATTTGTACCACTCAAAATACCACTTTAGCAACTACTAGTAGCTGTTATTTAACTATTCAATCCGATTGGGTTTTCGATGATTTCCAAAATAATATTCCATTTAAAGGCATTCATCCTTATACCTTATTTGATGAACAACATTTTGGGGATTCCATTTGTCGAACAGCCTCTACCCTACCCGCTAGTATATGGGGATTCAACGATTCAGACACCCTGATAAGAAGTGTAAGCTTAGATTTACAAGCTTATTATTATATTGACCTTTTTACCTTACATGACCAGTATAGCGAAGGAGATTTTACTATTCAAATGGCCCATTCTCCAAACGGACCTTGGACAACTATTGAAACCTATTACACCACTTTAAATAATGAATGGACTCATTTGACCAATTTAACGCCACCCAATACCCCTATTCGTTACCTAAAATTCATAGCCGCAGCCAATAATGAGGCTAAAGTTGGCGAACTATTGATTTGTGGTAGATTGTCTGATTATAATCCAGATTTAATTCCAGGCGTTGCCAAGAATGGAATGGTGACTAACCTTACATGCAACGAAGCGACCTTAGCTTGGGCTGATCCTTTTGATATGGATATTGCTCAATATTTAATTTATGCTGCTGGAAATCTAGTCGGTACGACGATGACCAATGGATTGACGATTAATAGTTTAACGGCAAATACACCTTATGCCTTTAAAATAGTAACCGAAGATGCTGGAGGTAATCGGTCAGTAGATAGTCTAACAATTGAAGTGACGACCAATATGGAAGGAACATGTGATTTATTATGTAATGTTACTTGTCCCTGTGCTATTTGTATTCGGCCAAGTTGGGTGATTAGTTTAAATGAAAATACTAATTTTTCTAAAGATGCTTTATTTGATGAACAAGACAAAGTCCCTTTTTGTGGAGAAACGGGCAGTAATCCAACTACTGCTTATAGCAATTCCTTTGCCGCTGGCAGCGGCAATGCACCCGATACCGTATTAATAGATTTACAAAAGGTCTATGATATTTCTGCGCTACATATCTTTTTTCAAAGTGGTAGCAATGAAAATTTTATTATTCAATATTTAAATAATAGTAATAATTGGACCGAATTACTTAACCATACGACCGTCCCTGATTTCAGTTGGAAAAATTTTTCCAATTTAAACGCAAGCACCCAATTTTTGCGCATCATCCAAACGGATAATAATTCAATTATCGGAGAAATTGGCATTTGTGGCACCGAATATGTCAATTTAGATTGTCCAGCAACCATAGATATAAATGGGACTATTGCCCAAACAGATACATTTAGGGCTGGTAGTATTCTATCCAATGGTACTTTAGTTACTGGTACAAAAGTTGGCTTTTTTGCAGAAAATATGATTCAGTTGATTGCTGGTTTCCATGCTGTTGCAGGCAGTTTTTTTACTGCTAAAATTGCTCCTTGTCCAACCGATTTAACTACTGCCCCTACTGCTTCTTTCGCTGCTAATACCCATCTAGCAACTCCACCTATCTTCTCCACTAAAAATACATTAAATATTTATCCTAATCCTTTCCAATATAGTACAACTTTAGTGCTTGATTTAGCACAATCGGCAAAAGTACAACTCATCATTTTTGATGCTACAGGAAGAAGCGTTAAAACTTTAGTTAATGATCAATTAATGGAAAGTGGTCAACATGAAGTATTATTTAGTAATGAAAATTTAAAAAGTGGTTTTTATTTTGCGCATTTACAAGTTGATCAAGAAATATTATTAGAAAAGATGGTATTTCTTGAACATTAAACCTTTGATAACTTAGTAAACAGCGATTTTCTAATTATTGACCGCAAAAAGATTTCAATTTATTTTTTGTAGTGACGAAGCTACGCTCCTTAAAGGAATTTTGAATTAATTACTCCTACAGACGGGGTCAGAGCGCTGCTCTTTTAGTAAAAAACTAAGGAGCGTAGCTTCGAAACTGTCTGTAGGAATTACTGAATGTCCATTTTTTCTTTAAGGAGCGTAGCTTCGGCACGATATAGCAATCTTTTTTCGGTTAATCTTTCTAATGACTAATCAGGCTAAACCGTTAATGCGTTTCGTAACCACCAAATTTATTTGGTAGGTTCTACATGAATGGATGACCAGTGTATTAGATAGAACCAGCCAAATAAATTTGGCGGTTACGTACGATACAAACACCATTAGCGGTCAGCCTGTAATGACTAACGACTCATTTATATTAAAATTAAATTGAAAATAATTACGAATTTTCAAAAATTATAATCTGTTGGTATCAAATTTGTAATTCTCCTAACCATAGAACATTCTTTCCTTTCTTCAAATTGATTATTTTCACAAAAAAGGTAACATAAATAGGGTATCTTCCTTATAATATTAAGTAGTAATATTAACGTTCCATAGACTAATATTAACTATTTTGTTAAAGATATAACTACTTATGACCAAATATATACTGTGAAAAAACTAGCGATTTAAAAGATATTAAATTGCATCAATTAGTTGGTTCTATGAATTTTACAATCAAACAATATTATTCAGTCTTCAAAATTAGGTGGTATCTTCCCTTACTATTAGCCTTTTGCTATTCAGTAAATACAATAGTAGCACAAGGAGTTATCAAATCTTTGACAATTCGCAACGTAGAAAGTGTTAATACAAAAACACTAGAATATAGTCCTGTCCTTTATAAAAATCAATTAATATTTACCTCTACTCGACCAAAACCAGGTAGTCCAATGACTAAGTGGCGAGATGAGAAAAAGCAGTTTTCTGACTTATATATTGCTAAAAAGAGTCCTTATGGTAGCTTTTTTGACGCAAAAAGGTTGACAGGTAAAGCAAGTAGCCCTGTTCATGATGGGGTAGCCACTTTTAATAGATTAGGCAATGAAATGTTTTTCACTAGAAGTAATGAAAATGGCAAAAACGAAAAAAATGTCATTAATCTAAAAATATACACGGCACAATTATCCAATAATATTTGGCAAAATGTGCAAGAATTACCGTTGAACGATGAGTATTTTTCCAACTGTCATCCATCTTTATCCAAAGACGGCACTGAATTATATTTTGCCTCGGATAGACCAGGAGGATTCGGTGGAATGGATTTATATGTTAGCAAAAACATCAATGGTGTTTGGCAGCAACCTCAAAATTTAGGTCCGTCCATAAATAGTGAAAAAAATGAAGTCTTTCCCTTTATTTCTCCAACAGATGTCTTATATTTTGCATCGAATAATTCACAGAGTATCGGTGGCTTAGATATTTTTAAGGCAGCAAGAGCAGAAGATGACTCAAGGTTTAATCCTGCTACTAATCTAGGAAAAGATTTCAATTCAGAAGCCGATGATTTTAGTATATATGCTAACGAAACTGGTACAGAGGGGTATTTTTCATCGAATCGAGCAGGCGGAAAAGGAGGAGATGATATTTATCATTTTAAATGGACGCAGTTAGCCCTACCTCCTGAACAGGTAAGTCTAGCCGTTTACGATGCCCGTAGCAAAGAACGAGTCTCTGATGCACTTATCACCGTTTTTGACGAAGGCATAGCTCATAATCAAAATGATATTTATCCTATTGCCAAAATGATGAGTTTGGTTAGTAGTCAAAATAATAATCCTTATCATGCATTAGAAAAAAAGAGTTATAGAACAGGGATAAAAGGAGAAATATCTATGATTCTTGGGGAAGAAAAATCCTATACCGTTTTTGTGGAAAAAGAAGGTTATTTACCTTTAAAGAAAGTCATTAATACCACAGAATTACAAGAACAAAAACAGTGGAAACTTTCCTTGCAAAAAATGGCAGGAATTCCTTTAAAAATCAAGGCAATAAATATGCCTTTTAGGAAAGCAGTATCATATATTTCCTTAGAGTTATTCAATCACTGTACGCAAAAAACAGAACGAGCTATCAGTGATGAGCATGGATTATTTACTTTTTATTTAGCTTGTGATTGTGAATATGAGTTAATCGGTAAGAAAGAAAGTTATAGAAAATATCAAAAGCGTTTTAATACAAAATATCGTACCTGTGGAGATTTAAATGCCATTAATACGGCCATTTATCTAATTCAACAAGAAGTCATAGAAGATATTGCTAGTACCAATAATATTCGCTTTCCTTCTTTTGAAAGTTATGAAAATCAAAACAGTCAAAAAGAAGGGCAAATTATCTGTTTAGAAAATATTGTTTTTGAAGAAAATATGGCTGGCTTATCGCCCAAAGCTATTGAAGACATCTATAAAGTTCATTATTTTTTACAAGAACATCCACACATCCAAGTAGAAATATCTGTCCATACAGATGCGAGAGGAACGGCAAAATTTAATCATAGATTATCTCAAAAACGAGCAGATGCTATTGCCTCCTTCCTATTAGAAAAAGGAAGCTCTAAAAAACAGATTTATACTGTAGGATATGGAGAAGACCGATTACTAAACCACTGCCTAGATGGCATCCGATGTAGCGAAGCAGCACATTTAATGAATAAGCGAGTAGAAATGAAAATTACAAAAATAGATAAATTGACAACTGCCAATTTATTAGGACAACGATAAATGAAGTGGTAAGTTATGAATGATGCTTTATAAATGGATTGAAACTTGAAAAATGTAAAGCACTTTACAAAAAGAATAATTAGAAACACTACTGCGGCATATTTATCGTTTTAGCAGTATTATTTAGAAAAGAGAAGTGAGATTAAAGAGTAGAGACTTTCCACTAAACTATTAACTAAAATTTCATTATAAAAAATCAACACTTTAGTTAATACTTGTGGCCATCTCTAATCTCTCAACGAAGTGGTCTCTAATCTCTACTCTATTTCTTATTTACATTCCAATACACCGAATAGCATTATATTGAATAAAACAACCGTTAATAAAAAATAATTAGTCGATTCAGCTAATAGCTGGATTGGCTTTTTTATTGGTTAAGTGCCAATTACAATGATGTATCAGCAGATGTTTAAAACTTTAAACCTATTCTTAGTACTTAAAAGTAAGGCAGATTACAAAGAAGGAAAAAAAACAGGTATAGAAACAATATATTAGTTAATGATTTAATATATTTGCAGCACTTTTTTTGAAACACATTTTTTTCAAAGGAGTTGAATAATAAGTTGACCTAAATTTATAGGTTTTTCATCTATTATAACCAACCTGCAAGACGGAATTTTCTCATTACCTGAAACACTATTATATGGTTAAACTTAGGAACAAATAGTTCTGCTAAGTAGAAATTTACGACCCAGCTCACTGCTTTATCAAATCAGCCGAGCAAGCAAGTAAATTTATCCATACACATACCTCCTTACTAAGTATTTGCCTATTTTTTGTAAACAGATTTCTGACACCTCGATGGTAACAGTAGATATTGCCATTGAGTGGCTATCGTGAACGCACATATTGTTCAAACACAAACGAATAATAAATATATATATCCCATGTATAAACTGATTACATTTTGTAGTTTCCTTTTGCTAGCGCCCTCATTATTTGCGCAACAATTACCCCTATTTTCTCAGTATCAAGATAATTATATCGCTATTAACCCTGCTATGGTTAGTCGAGATTATTTATTGAATGAAGATAATTTATCCTTTGGTGTTTCTCACAGAAATCAATGGAGTGATTTTCAAAATTCTCCTAAAACACAATTAATTAGAGGAGAATATTTATACGAAGGCGGCGGCTTTGGGCTTTTAACGGGTGGTTATTTATTAAATGACCAAACAGGGCCAACTGGATTAACTGGTTTATATGGTCGAATTGGTGGCATCTTAGCAGGCGACCCTTATTTTGGCGGCATTGCGCTTGCCTTAAATTTAGGAGTTGTTCAATATAGAGTAGATACTCGTCAA
>JBGCFJ010000459.1:0-3023 GCA_045106885.1 Saprospiraceae bacterium | reverse complement strand
AATATACAGATGGAACTGCTTTGTTAACTGCGACCGCTATCAATAATACATCTCCTAATATCGGATGGGATATTGCAGTAGAATTTGGCGCTAGAACTACCTTAGCAGAAGTGGCGCCTAAAGGACATAATTGTTTAGCAGCGGATGTAAATGATTACTACTTCTACGAAACTTTAGAAGGAAAGCTAACTGGTCTTAACGATGCGGCAGGTGCGAGTATGAATATTACTCGAATTGGTTCTGCATTCCAATTAGGAATTGCAGCGAATATTACCCACAAGTTCTTTGACTTCGGTGGAAGTGGCTGGTTTGTAGCAGATATGTTAACGCAACCAACCAATGGTTTAAGTTTAGTATTAAACGAAGGAGCGCAAGGTCAAAACGGAGATATTAACATTAACCTTTCTGGTGACGGAACCGAATGTATTGATGGTAGAGATAATAGCGAGTTAGATTGTGCAAATGTTTCAGCAATTGCTACGGCAGATGGTATTACTATCTCGGGCTTAACAGCACCAATCGAAATTGTGAAAGTATTTGATACAAATTGGGTGCCAGTAGATGATTGTACAGGAGATTGTGGAGACGGCATGACCGTTGCAGCAGCACCAGGTAATTACATTGTAAGAGTGAATTTCTATACCGCTAATTGGGTAGGGGAATGTGAAGTAGATATTCCAGTTACCGTACCAGCTAGTGCAAACAGTGCTTCAAGCAGAACTGCACCAAGAATTAGTTTAAATACTTTTGAAGAAAATAGAGCGATTACCTTAGAATGGTTAACTAATACAGGGTATAAGAACGAAGCTTATGTTATCGAAAAATCTGCTAATGGATTTGATTTTGAAGTGATTCAAGAGCAAGGCAACCAAGAAAAGTCAAATGAATTGACTTATTACAAAGGCGTAGATACAAATCCTACTTTAGGGTTAAATTACTACCGAGTAAAGCAAATTTATGCAGATGGTTCTTTCGATTACTCGAATATTAAAGGAATTACCTTCAATCTTGATTTAACTGCCTTAACTGTATTCCCGAATCCAGCACAAGAAGAAGTATTTGTTAACTTGAAAAATTATGCAGGCAAAACTGCTAATATTCAAATAACTAATGCTTATGGACAATTAGTACAGCAAGTAGCCATTGATAATATTCCTACTCAGGCAATCCGATTGGATGCAAGTAACTTCCAAAATGGATTATATCACTTGTCAATCCGAGTAGGGAATTCAAATGTAGTAACGAAGAAAGTACTAGTAAATAGACAATACTAAATCCCCTAATGATAGTAGGCAGTTAAAACCTTGGTTGAGACGGTTCAAATAACTGTATTTAGGCAAAATTTTAGCATTGAAAATCAAGGCTTTACTGCTTACTGCCACTGCTGACTGTCTACTGTTACTCCGTTTTTATGAAACACTATTAATTGTAAAATATCCCCCTAGAGTAAGCGTATCGGATATTTCCAAAGTATCTGATACGTTCATCCCCCGCTTTAAATTGAAGTTGCGATTGATATTGATATTGATATTGCAATTGATATTTGCCCCCTTTTAAAAGTTAGTAAGTAAGTGGTTTTGGTTGTTGGGGTGCCTCCCCCCTAATAATTTTTTTAAAATCACTATTAAAATATACTTTTTCCTTTTGATATAAAGCCCTTTGGTTGATTGCAACCAAGGGCTTCTTTTTTGTATAGTAAAACAATAATTCTATATTTTTGGGGTTACTAAAAATACTTTATAACTTCGTCGAAAGTTAATAATCGAAAACCTCAAGGATGTAAGTATGCCAATAAATAAGCAGCAAATTAACAGGGAAATAACTAGTAAAAAATGGAGCACTAAAGCTTTAATAATTTTATTATTAAGTTGCTGTTTATTTATGCAAATATCATTATTAGGGCAACCCGCACCCATTTTTATTCCCTCAGATTTTGATTTTGAAGCAGAAGAGGCAGGCTGTATTTGCACACCAGGCGTTATCAATAAATCTCCAGGAAAAGGCTTATTGATAGAATATAAATTGACCTCGGGTGGCACTTTTACGCCAGATGAAGTAGCAATGGGGATTAGCCCGAGTAAAGTAAGTCAGCTTAGCCGATTGAGATTGCGTTTAAAAGTACCTGTTATTATTAAACCAAAAACAAAATTTCTACTTGGTGTAGACCATTTTCAAGAGCAATATCAACTTAACTTTATCCAACCTGTGTTTGCCCAGCAATTAAATTTAATTGCTGGAACTACCCTTAAAAGTTCTAGATTAACCGCCTATTTATTACAATCTATTGGGGAAACAAACTACATTGGTTTACAAGCAAGAGTTGCTTATAATGGAAATTATAGTGGCGTCCTCCAAACCAATGATTATTATCGACAGATTCGGTTTTCTGCTATATGGGGCGTTAAAAAACGAGAGGATTTAGAGTGGGGGATAGGCATTGCTTATTCCGATAATTTCACCAGAAGAATCGCCCTTCCATTTTTTCTATACAATCGAACTTATAATGAAAGATGGGGCTTAGAAGCGGCCTTTCCAGTTTCCATTTTAATGCGCTATAATTTTACTCCAAGAAGTTTATTATTATTTGGACCAGAATTTTCTAGTGCAGCCTATGCTTTAAGAGGGGAAGCAGCCTTTCCTGATGAAGACTATTATTTTAAACATACAGAACTTAATTTCGGTGCTAAATATGAACGAGAACTTACGCCTTGGATTTGGGTAAATGTTCATGCTGGGTTACAAATAAATTTTGATTCTGAATATCAAAAAGTAGCAAACAATAGCGAATTATTTGAACCAGACCTCATCACAGGCGCATTTTTAAAAATTGGTTTATTTTTGTCGC
This sequence comes from Saprospiraceae bacterium, assembly GCA_045106885.1. Classification (GTDB taxonomy): domain Bacteria; phylum Bacteroidota; class Bacteroidia; order Chitinophagales; family Saprospiraceae; genus JAFMDF01. The sequence continues at coordinate 178 of JBGCFJ010000459.1, read as the reverse complement.
CACCGAATTGACAGTTGGATTTTTAGATTAATCTTAATTAGAGTCTGTCCGTAAACTTGTGCTTTGAGCGTCTAACGTAATCGCCAAATTTATTTGGCTAATTCAAAATACTGACTGTCAATTATTTATGAACCTACCAAATAAATTTGGTGGTTACGAGCGGAACAAAATCGACTTT
>JBGCFJ010000458.1:0-2859 GCA_045106885.1 Saprospiraceae bacterium | reverse complement strand
CCTGAAATTATCATCAAATTTTTAATAATATATTGTCCCTCTAAAGTGGGTAATAAAATATTGCCTGATTGAAAGGTTACTTCAGGAAGAAAAACCAAAGGCATAAATGTTCCCACCATTTGCATAAATAATAATGCAATTGCAATTTTTGTGGTTTTTTTAAATAAAAATAAAATTCCAATTATTACTTCCCACCAACCAATAATCATTAACCAATTTTCGGGTGAACCAAATGGCAACCATTTGACCGTTGACAATAATAATCCTTCAGCAGCAGATAGCCCAAGAGGTTTTAAAATTCCAAACCAAATAAAAATTATTCCAAAAGAAAAACGAAGAGCAGGAGTACTTATCTGTTTCATTTTATAGATAATCTCTTTGTCCAATTTTTCAATGACTTTTTCTATTGGCATATTTAGTGATATTTTTTATAACTCGTTTTTGCGAAAAAAACTAAAATATCAAAAGTAATAATTAATTACTGTTGACACTTTAGTTTCCATAAGATTTTAGTTTTGAATGACAATCTTTTTTATAGATTCCATGTTTGCGGATGAGCTAAGGCGAACATAATATATTCCACTAGGCAAAGATGAAACATTGATTCCTTCGCTTATGTTTTTGGTTTGGATAAGCGTTTTTCCTAAGTTACTAAAAATAGTAATTTCAGCTACTTCGGTTAAATCTCCAGAAAAATTAATTCTATCTGATACTGAATTTGGGAAGATTTTTATTTCGCTAGCGAACTGGTTTTCAATACTTGTTGCCACCGTTCCATATTCAAATTGATGTTCTTGAATTAAACCATTTCTTTCAACTTGAAATGTCCAAGTCCAAAAAGGAGCATTGCTATCAGATGGAGTCCAAGGCCAATACCACCATGATATATTAAAAGTCTCATTAGAACTTTGTGTCTAATTTTTCCAGACCTCTCCAGTTGGAGAAATTAAAGAATAATTATAGACCTCATTTGCGATTTGGTCATGAAGATAAGATGCAAGATATATCATATCACCAGACTCGAAGTCATTTGAGAAATGAGGCGTTTCATTTGGAACAGGACAGCCCAATTCAGGGACGTCAGAATGTGTTAAAAGTGCATTTACAGTTGATTCTCTTTTTCATATCCTTATCTCTTTTGTGGCGTCTGTAACCAATAGAGACTTGATTGCGGGGCTCTTTTCGTTATAGGTTAAATCTTCAAAAATGGATATTTTTTTCATATGCTTTTAAGTTTATTAAACCAGCGTTTTAAGCTGCTGATTTTCTTGGAGGTGTTGTAATTTAGATTGAAATAGCATGCCCATTTTATTCGCTCTTAACTTTACTTCTACTGCCTTTTCGCCAACAAATAATTCATCAATCGTAATAGTGAACAAAGCAATCCAACGGTCAAAATGAGGTGCTTTAATAGATAGGGTAGCGTGTTTAGAAAATGGGTTTCCCCGATAGTCTCTCTCACCAAAAAGGACAGTATTCCAGAAACTATACATCCTTTCCAAGTGAGATGCCCAATGTGTATCACTAGGAATCTTTGCGGCAAAAACTGGCCCGAGCTTAGCATCTATTCGTACCTTTTCATAAAAACTATCTACAAATAGCTTTACATCTTCTTTATTTTCAATATTTTTCATCGTCTACTTTTTTAGGTCTGTGACTATTTTGTAAAATGTAGCTTAGACATTCTTATCTGAGTATGCGTGCTTAGTTCGTTACTCATCAGGTAAGAGAAGGCTAAGATCCAGTTGGCTGATTCTACCCAGACAAGAACGCCTAAGCTACGTCTGACCACTTACTACTGCATAAAATAGGTAATTACTGGTACAGCTATCATGAATAAAGTCGTCAAGTGGTATAATGGTACAAAGAAAGTACTCTTTGTTTCTCCAATGTGAGCCATTACATTAGCATAAAATAAAAGAACACTTAAACTCATAAACCAAACATAATTATCCGTTATTTTCCCCATCACAAAGATTGAAGGAATCATAACTCCACATGTAAAAATCATAATGGTTAGCATATACCAATAAACGCTATGTGCTTGTTGCTTTTCGGTGTAAGCTATATATCGACTAATAAGAGAAACATTTTTTGTCTTTTCCTTTATTACAGTACCTTTTTTTGAAATGCTAATAGTTGCCATAATTATATTAATTTTTGAATTAAAAAAATATAAAAGACCTTAATATCTTTTATATTTGAAAAAATTTACCTTATATAAACAGTTTCGTGAAAACCTGCTACTAAGTCTTGTAAAGTATTATTGGTACACATTAAATTTAACTCGTTTCTAACCACCTCAAATTGGGAATGCATCGGACATGGTTTTTTCGCATTACAAGCGGAAAGTCCAAGCCCACATTTGCTAAAAATCCCTTTTCCATCAATTGCCTCTACAATATCATAAAGTCGAATATCAGCTAAATCCTGTGTAATATAAAAGCCACCTGCTGGCCCTTTCTGGGAATTAAGAATCCCTCGTTTTACTAAATTTTGCAAAATCTTAGCCGTGAAGGACTCAGGCGTTTGAGACAGTTTACAGACATCTTTGATGCCAATTTTTCTATCTTCCTTATCCGCCATAGCTATGACGGTTAGCGCTCTTATCCCATATTCACAAGCTTTCGAAAACATAATTTTTTAGTTTTAAATTGATTATATTACAAATATAGGATAAAAAGGTCTTTTAATCAAGTATTATTAAATTAATCTTATTTTTTTACTCGAATTTCATTAAAAACAATTCAAAATCGGAATATAACTAATTGAAATTCAGTAAATTATCCTGACGTCTATAGGGCGAACGAAAAGTCAAAATAATAAAGTGTAAATCATTGACTAACAATTAAGAAGAAA
>JBGCFJ010000457.1:0-2607 GCA_045106885.1 Saprospiraceae bacterium | reverse complement strand
AGAAAGGAAGATTCGGGATGAGCAAACACCGTTTGTGAACCGTTTACGGACAGGAGTGCTTATTTCTTAGTGAACCGCTTGCGGATGGGATGCTTAAAGTGGAAAAAGAGCCCATCATAAAGTGTCGATTATTTGGTTGTAAGTACTTATTTTAGGCAAAGTGGAGAAAATAATTAGCCAATTAGACCAGTCAATTTTTCTTCTAAGGAATTCAAAAAATGCTTGCATAATGGATTATGGACGCATTTTTTGAGTTTCTTAGAAGAAAAAATAACTGCGTAATCTGGCACACTTTATTTCTACCTCGTCACTAAGGGTAAATAGAATGGAATAAAAAAAGGCAGTCCTAAGGCTGCCTTTCACTCTTCATATCATGAAGTTCAAATTTTTTATAGCGTGTTTGTTTTTTTGTGTCGTTTGAGATAGTATTGTTATATATTTTTTGATTACGCTTAAAAGGTGCGGGAGGCTTTAGCTTGAAGCCCCCCTGCTCCCCAAAAAGAGTAATTAATTCCTAGTGGGTTTACAGGATGAGTAGTATCCTTTATTCTAAATGAATGTTTGTCTTAAAATATTCATTAGTGGGTTTAAATGGAGTCAATTACTTAACTGACTTTATTTTAAGAATGTTTCTTTGTTAATGGGAAATGTTAAAAATAATACGATGTAGTGGGGAAAATTTTAAGTAAGTGTTTCTGTATCCTTTAGACGGTATAAGCTTAGCTAAAGTCACAAAAAAAGATGATTTTATTTGATTATTTTTTGAGCAGTAGCTGGGTAGATGTATAATTGACTCTTTTTCAGGGTTATATGAGAGGTTAGATAATTAGCATAAAAAATCAATAATATAAAAAATGATAAGTTAATAGTTAATCCTTAATTTTTGCTAGGTTTAAACCAAATAAAACGGGTTCGTCGGAAATTGATAGATTATAACTACAATCTCCTGTTCTTTTGTGTCAGATAATCTAACTTTAGTATAGGAGTTAACAATTATTTGCGTTCTTTTGTAGTGTTCTTTTGATTGAAAATAAAACACTAAAACATGAGACAGCATTGGTTTATTATAACTGCTTTATTTCTAATTTCTTCCTGCACCAACGCCCAAATAGCAGACCAAGCCTATTTCAACGGCAAAATATATACTGCCAATGCCAGCGACGATTTTGTCCAAGCCATTGCCATTAAAGACGATAAAATTATTTATGTAGGCAATGATGAAGGCGTCGATGCCTTTATTGGCGATAATACCGAATTTTTCGATTTGGAGGGAGGATTGATATTACCTGGTATTCATGATGTCCATGTGCATGCCTTGGAAGCAAGTGCGGATTCTTGGGGGGAATGTTTTTTAGATGGGAATGAAGCGGATCCAGAAAATCATTTAGATGTCTTATTCGATTGTGGATTGAAGCCCAATTCTAATGGTTGGTTAGTCGCTTCGGGCTATTCTTTGCTGACGATGCTAGAGGCTACTAGATCACCTGCGGAAATGTTGGATGAACTTTTCCCTGACCAACCGATTGCTATTTTAGAAGAAACTTCCCATTCTGTTTGGGTGAATTCTAAAGGTCTGGAAGCTATTGGATTTGACGAAAATACGCCTGACCCAGTTGGAGGACATATTCTAAAAGACCCTTTTTCGGGTAAGCCGAATGGTATTTTATTGGATAATGCAGGGGATGAAGTATTGGCACAAGCGTTTAAAACGAATGCAGATATTGAAATCGGTAATTATGCAGGATTAATAGAATATGGTTTGCCACAGTTGGCACAAAATGGCATTACATCTATGGTTGATGGGCGAACTTATTGGAAACGAAATATGCAAGATGCTTGGTATCGAGCTAAAGAAGAAGGCAAATTGACGACTAGAGTAGTAATGGGCTTATGGGCCTATCCAGATGATTCGGACGAAGAATTGTTGACTGCGCTAAAAGAATTGTACGACGACGGAGATGATTTATTGAGAGCCAATCAAATTAAATTATATAGCGACGGTATCACGATTAATGCCACAGCTGCTTTACACGAACCTTATCATGACCATTTAGAATTGCCTTTTGATAAGGGCTTAAATTATTTTTCTGGAGAACGATTAAAGTCTTTTATTACTACCATGGAAAAAGAAGGCTTTGACTTTTTCATTCATGCGATAGGTGACCGAGGTATTTCTGAATCTTTGGATGCGATTGAGACGGCTAGAAATACCAATGGAGATATTGGCGCTAGACATCGAATTACCCATTGTGAAATCGTTCGACCAAGTGATATTCCTCGATTTACGGCTTTAAATGTAGTGCCAGATGTACAAGTAGCAGGGGAGTTCACCCAACCAGCCAATTGGGAAGAAGCAGAATTTTTAATCGGAAAAGAACGCTTGGATAACTTATATCCTATCAAATCTTTTCACGAAGCGAATGCTCGATTGACCTTAAGTAGCGATTGGGATGTGAGTGAATTAAATCCTTTTCTTGGGATTCAGAATGCGGTGACTAGAGCGCCACAAGAATTACCATCCGTAGAGGCGGCGGTTAGAGCTTATACGATTAATGCGGCGTATGTAATGCGACAAGAGGATAAGACAGGGAGTTTAGAAGTGGGCAA
>JBGCFJ010000456.1:0-16579 GCA_045106885.1 Saprospiraceae bacterium | reverse complement strand
TGGACAGTAAAAATGGGGTTTTTAAAAATCTCATTTTTACTGTCCATTACCCCCCCCTTTTGGCAGGGGTGATTGGTTCTATTAATTTTCGAATCATGCTGGTGAGGACTTGCAGTCCGCAACCTATATTAGCTCGCCTCTGGCGAGTATTAGTACCTAAAACGCTCGCCAGAGGCGAGCAGGATAGAGGTTGTGGACAAAATGTCCTCACCAGCAGTCTCCATTTTTTAGAACCAATCACCCCTGACAAATAGGGGTGATGAAACGAGTCATTTGCTGGAATGTCGAAACGCCTATAGTAATCACTCCTTACTTTTGACTATTTCTATATAAATCTTGTTAATCTTATAAAAAATCCTGTCATCCTGTGAAAAAAATAGACCAATACATCATCTCCAAGTACTTGAAGACTTTCTTCTTTACAGTTTTACTATTTACAATGGTATCGGTGATTATTGATTTTAGTTCACAAGTAGATAAATTTGTAGAAGAAGCTTGTACGCTTGAAGAAATCATTGTAGATTATTACTTAGCCTTTATTCCTTGGATTAACGGTTTATTATTTCCTTTATTCGCCCTCATTTCTGTTATTTTCTTTACGTCGAGAATGGCTTATAATTCTGAGATTATTTCTATCCTTAATGCAGGTGTCAGTTTTCGACGGATGATGCTTCCTTACTTAGTCGCTTCTAGTTTAATTTGTGGATTGCATTTATTTGGCAATCATTACATCATCCCACTAGGGAATAAATCTAAAGTCGATTTTGAACATAAATATATTTACAAAAATGAAGATAAAGGACAAACGAGGGATGTTCATTTATTGCTCAATAGAGACGAAGCCGCTAAAACTCAATCAAAAGCCTATGTTCGGTTTTATAGAAAAAGAGATACTTCTGCAAAAGATTTAATTCTCGAACAATTTAAAGATAATCGACTGATTGTTCGCTTAAAAGCTAAAAAAGCAGCATGGATTGCACAAAAAGATAGTATTAATAATTGGAAATTAACCGATTACGAACTCCGGACATTTGACGGCGATCAAGAAACGATGATTTTTGGTGTGCGCAAAAGTATTGACACCCTGCTAAATTTATATCCAGAAGACTTTGTGTATTACGAAAATGATAAATTAACCTTAACGACTCCTGAATTAAATAGAGCGATAGCTTTGCAAAAACAAAGAGGCGTAAAAGCAACTAAAAGTTATGAAATAGAAATATTGCGAAGAACCGCAGAACCCATAACGATTATTATTGTCACCCTAATAGGCATGGCAATCGCCTCTCGGAAAGTTAGAGGTGGCTTAGGCTTACACTTAGCGCTAGGAATCGCCTTAGGTGCTGTATATGTCTTTTTATCTAAGTTTTCCACCACTTTTGCCACTAATCAATCCTTACCTCCTACCTTGGCAGTTTGGATGCCTAATATTCTATTTACAGCCATTTTAGCTTATTTGATTAAGCATGCACAGAAGTAAGAACTGAAGTGGTGAGAATAATGAGGTGATGAGGTTAGACCCGTAAAACTCATCACCTCATTATTCTCATTGACTTATTCACCTCATTTGCTCACACTAACAAGACTCCAATTCCACCAAAAAAGTCTCTAATTCTAGCCTAGCTGCCGCTCAGTCACCTTAATTTTATCATTCCGTTAATTACAACCGTAGATAATTCTTTATTTTGTAATACGATTCATTAAAACTTGGCTTATTATTAGGGGAGAAGCCCAAAATATTAAAAAAATTACTAACAACAATCGTTTGCGCAAACGATTGCGAAGATAAGGTATTGAAATAAAAAAAATTTATGCCTACTTTTTCAAGACTATCAACTAATTTTAAGGTATCATTAAAAATTAGATATATTTAATAATATTGAAGTTATTACTCCATTAGAAATTAAACTGATTTTAATATAAAGATTTTTAGAAGTATTGTATGAAACTAAAGGTTGGCAAAAGGTTACTCATTTGGGTAACCTTTTCTTTTTCCCTATTGACCAACTGATAATAAGTCAAAAAAGAAATAATTAGGATGGGAAGTCAATTGGGTATTCAATTGATAAGAAGTATTAATTTCAGTAAAATGTATATGTTGGATATAACGATATAAATTATTGTAAATGGCTGATTCTTTGACCAATTGACCGCTAATATGTATAGGTGCAATTCTAGGGTCTAGTTTGAATTGGTCGTAAATTAATAAAGTATAGTAGATAAAATCTTTTTCTGTTTCAAAAAGAAATTGGTTAAAAAAAATTAAATTTTGCCCATCAAATAAAACAACCTGCAATAAATTAGCATGAACATTTAACCATACATGTTTATCTGAAAGCGTGCGCATTTCTTTAGCAACTCCATTAATTAAGGATGTAAAACTATTATAGTATTTTGTCCCTGAAGCATACTTTGACTCAAAAAACTCAATAGCAGATTGTGGTAAACTGAAAATTAATTTAGCATCAATAGTTGGTAAATTATTTACTTGATATAACTCTGGTATGGCCGCATTTGACTTTAGCGGGGTAAGATAAGATGCTTTGTTAGCTGCTTGATATAGTTTATTAGGAATAATTGTATAATGAGGCCTTACAAATGCGATATGAATGGTTGTGTAAGGGTAGGAAAGAATCGGATCCTTATCCCATATTTCTTTAAAGGTAGTCGAAAAAATAGCTTCGTTATTTAAAACAAGCGGAGCTGTTAGTTCAAACTTCTTTAAAATGAGGACTTCTTCAGTTTGACTATGGATACAATAAGATAAACTGTCTACCCCACATAGGATAGACAGTTTATATTGATCTATATTATTCTTTGAAAAAGAGGTTTTGACAACGCTAGTACTTACCTTTCCCAATTTCCTGCAGTTGATGGTTTATTCATATCACCAAATTTAATTATACTGCCTGGATCATAGCGAGCATCATATCTTTTGTACTTTTCATCAGCATACTTACCCATAAACGTACTACGTTTAGTTCCTACTTCTACCACATTCACTAATGTTTTTTGGTAAGATAAAGTATCTGCTTGCACATCATACATTTTTCCATTCCCAAAAGGAACCATGACCATCTCATTCAAATCCCAACCTAGCGACTTAACAGAATCTGCCGCACTACTATAAGTAGTATCATAAGTTACTGTTCCTTGAAAATCAGGATCATCAGGGTCACCAATTACTTTAACAAAAGGAATTTGACCTGTTCCTAACACTCTTTTAAAATCATCCCAATTACTGGCGAATTCACCTCCTGTAATCGTTCGATATAATTCTTGTCCTCTTCTTATATCTCTTAAACGATCAACAACTGCATCCTCTCTTTTATCTCTCTCATTTTTGAAAGCAATAGGTTCTCTAATACTGTCGACTAAGACATAAATCAGGGCAGCAACAATAGCTAGTAGTACTAAATTAATTATTAACCTCATGGTTGGTAATTTTTTTTCTGTTTTGTTCGGGCAATAATAGCATTTTTTATATAAGTAACAAAATTTACTTATATTTTTTTATAAATGAAATGCCCCTTTAAAGAATAAAAAACAATATTTGTAAATCAACTTGTTCGCAAATCTATGTAAGTAACATATTAAGTCAGGACAAAGGTAAAAAAGGAACTTTATCGAAAAGAATTTTTTACGAAAATAAATTAAATTTTTTTGATATTCTTTTAACAAATGTGTTGTTTACAGCCCATTTTCAAAAAAAATAGATGCAATTTTCTAGGATTTTGGTGGTTCAGGCTGCTTAAAATAGATTTTATTAAGCAACAAAAACTTTACATTATCTCATTAATTAATTATTTTTGTTTTAAAAATGAATATTTATTGAAATTTTCAAAAAAAATAATTTTAATAAATTCAACAAATATTTAAAAATAATCAGTTGACAATCAAAAGAATAACGTACCTTTTATTTTTCCTGTTGCGAATCCTTTTGTTTGGGTACTTGACGTAACTACTTTTTCTTTATAATATTCCAGTTGAATACTCTACTATTTGATTAATACACATTAATATAAGCCTAAAATATTTTTCAGTATGGCAAAAGTAACTTATAATGAAGATAATATTCGCTCACTCGATTGGAAAGAGCATATTCGCTTGCGTCCAGGGATGTATATCGGGAAATTAGGAGATGGTACTACCGCAGATGACGGTATTTATATCTTGATAAAAGAGGTGTTAGATAACTGTATTGACGAATATGTGATGGGCTTTGGGAATTCCATTGACATTAAGTTGGACATGGAGAATGGAATGGTTGCTATTAGAGATTACGGTAGAGGTATTCCTTTGGGTAAAGTGATTGATTGTGTCTCCAAAATTAATACAGGAGGTAAATATGATTCTAAGGCTTTTAAAAAATCTGTAGGATTAAACGGGGTAGGTACAAAAGCAGTAAATGCTTTATCTAATTACTTTAAAGTGCAAGCGATTAGAGAAGGGAAGACAAAAATTGCAGAGTTTAATCAAGGTAATTTAGAAAATGACTACAAAATTAAGAAGACGACAGAATCTAATGGTACTTTAGTCGAATTTAAGCCAGATAGTTCTATTTTTAAAAACTATAAATTCCGAGCAGAATACATCGAAAATCAGCTTTGGAATTATGCTTATTTGAATGCAGGATTAAAATTGCATTTTAATGGCAAAACCATTTATTCTAAAAATGGATTACTTGATTTATTGACTAGAAAAACGAGTGGGGATGAGTTGCGATATCCAATTATCCATTTGAAAGGAGAAGATATTGAATTGGCATTAACGCATGGTAATCAATATGGAGAGCAATATTATTCTTTTGTCAATGGACAGAATACGACTCAAGGTGGTACCCACTTAAATGCTTATAAAGAAGCTATTGTCAATTGCATTAGAGGAATGAGTGCTTTTGCTAATAAAAGTTACGATGTTAAAGATATTCGTGCTTCTATCATTACCGCTGTAAGTGTCAAAGTGGAAGAACCAGTTTTTGAATCACAAACAAAAACCAGACTAGGGTCTAATGATATTGGGCCAAAAGGGCCTACTATTCGTACTTTTATTAATGATTTTGTAAAGGAACGACTGGAAAATTATTTATTAAAGAATGAAGAAGTTTTAAAAGCATTACAAGCAAGAATAGAGCAATCTAAAAAAGAACGCTTAGACATTGCTGGTATTCAGAAAGAAGCCCGTAAAAAAGCAAAAAAAGCGAATCTCCATAATAAAAAATTAAGAGATTGCCGACTTCATTTTAATGATAGCAATAAAAAGACAAAAGAAGAGGATAGATTGCGAACTACTGTATTTATTACAGAGGGAGATTCTGCCAGTGGTTCGATTACCAAAGCAAGAGATGTGCAAACACAAGCGGTATTTAGTTTGCGAGGAAAACCTTTGAATTGTTATGGTTTGACCAAAAAAGTCGTTTACCAGAATGAAGAATTTAACCTTTTGCAACATGCACTAAATATAGAAGATAGTTTAGATGACTTGCGCTATAATCAAGTCGTTATTGCAACTGATGCCGATGTCGATGGCATGCATATTAGAATGCTGTTATTAACTTTCTTTTTACAATTCTTTCCTGATGTTGTAAGAAATGGGCACTTGTTTGTTTTAGAAACGCCTTTGTTTAGAGTCCGAGATAAACAAAAAACGTTCTACTGCTATAGTGAAACAGAGAAACAGAATGCCATCAAAAAACTAAGAGGTAAGCCAGAAATTACTCGTTTTAAGGGATTAGGAGAGATTTCTCCTAATGAGTTTGCAGGATTTATTGGTGATGGAATTAAGTTAGAACCTGTAGTAATGAATGTAGACACCAATATAGACGGTATCTTATCTTATTTTATGGGCAAAAATACGCCTGCTCGTCAAGTATTTATTATAGACAACTTAAAGGTGGAAAAAGACGACCTTTCGGAAGATGAAGTGGAGGAAATTAACGACGAATTAGAAGCGCAACTGGAAGCTAAATTAGAAGAAATTGATACCGTTGTGGCTTAGGAATAGAATAAAAATAACTATTACTTTTTCATTCCTTAATGAAAAGGTCACAAGAATACAGATAACGAGAGACTGTTCAAATAACTGTGTTTAGGCAAAATTTCAGCATTGAAAATCAAGGCTTTACTGCTTACTGCCACTGCTGACTGTCTACTGTCGATAACGAGGTCACAAAGCTAACTATGTTTTGTGACCTCGCTATTTTCTACTCATTCGGGCTTATTCGACTCTTAAACCCTAAACCAATAATAGCACCTTGTTTGAAGCGTTCCAGTTCTTCTCTTTGAAGATTACGGTAATAAAAACCTGCAATTACACCAAATGCAAATCCACCAATATGCGCCCACCAAGCAACGCCACTAGATTCTGCTGTTTCTGGCCCAATAGATGCAAATCCGCTAAATAACTGCTGCACAATCCAAAATCCAAGGAATAGTAAAGCTGGCACTTTAAAAGACCTAAATAGAAAAACGACTAAAATTTTTATTTTTGAAGCAGGAAACATAATTAAATAAGCCCCTAAAACTGCCGAAATAGCTCCACTAGCTCCAACTGTTGGAATCGTACTATCAATATTAAAAAAGATATGTCCAGCATGAGCCGCCAAACCACCTACTAAATAAAAAATCAAAAAATTGGTATTGCCAATAATCTGCTCAATATTGTCTGCAAATACATAAAGAAATAACATATTTCCAATCAGGTGCATCCAACTACCATGCAAAAACATACTCGTTAACAATGTATGGTAATCTTCTCCATTCATCGTCTCTGCCGGTATCGAACCAAAGGATAATATAAATTCATTGAGGGCTTCAGGAGCAAGAGAAGCCTCATAAAAAAAAACCAATACATTAATAGCAATAAAAAGATAGCTAAAAATTGGTTTACTCCCACCACGCACTTGGTCATCACCTATAGGAAATATCATCTTAATTGATTTTGTATATTTTTAAAAGAGGAGGTAATATAGTAAAAAAGACTAAAACGGACTTATTGTTGAATAAAAGAAGACAGGTTTTCTTATGGAAATAGGCGGGTCATTTTTAATAATTTTCAATTTTCAAAGGGGGATAGTCCTCAGTTTTTGAGTTAGCACTTCGTTATCAGTTTAAAACCACAGTCTTTTTTTTAACGCCGATTTTAGCGATTTAAACAAAAAGGTATCTACCCTTGTTAATCACTTTTAAATAGCTCAATTGTAAGTAATTACAACAAATAGCACTACTATTTTGAGTAACTTATTACGCTACCCTCAATTTTCCTCTTCCGCCTGAACTGCGAAACTTGTACCGCCGAAGGGAAACTTTAGTCGGTCGCAGCGTAGGGTGGTAATATTCATTTTTAGTAGGGTAGAGCAGTGACTTATATTCTCTCAATTAAAAAAATAATAATGACACATTTAAAAGTCGGCGACCAAGCACCTAAATTTAGTGGGTTGACAGAAAAAGGAGCAACAGTTTCCCTAGCTGATTTTGCTGGTAAAAAATTAATCTTATTTTTTTACCCAAAAGATAATACGCCAGGTTGCACCGCAGCTGCTTGTAACCTAAGAGATAATTTCAGTGCCCTGCAAGCAAAAGGATTTGCATTATTAGGCGTCAGTCCAGATAGCCCTAAAAAACATCAAAATTTCATTAATAAATTTGAATTCCCCTTTAGTTTACTGGCAGATACTGAATTAGAAACCATCAAAGCTTTCGGTATTTGGGGGCTAAAGAAATTTATGGGAAAAGAATATGAAGGCGTACACCGAACGACTTTCTTAATTGATGAGACAGGAAAGATTACAGAGATATTTAAGAAAGTAAAAACAAAAACGCACGCAGAACAAATTTTTGATTCTTTGGGCTAGAGGAGTTGCCAGTTCCGGGTTGCGGGTTGCCAGTTGATTCGGCCAAACTGGCAACTGGTAACCCGCAACTGGCAACTAGTTTTATTTTAATCTAAATTAGGAATTCTTAATACTTGCCCAGGATAAATTTTATTTGGGTCTTTTAACATCGGTTGGTTAGCTGCAAAAAGAGCCTTATACTTCATGGCATCTCCATAATGTGCTTTGGCAATTTTTGATAAAGAATCTCCTCTTTTTACTTCATAAAAAACAGCTTCTGGTTCTGGATTTTCTACGGTCATTCTATCATCCACTGCCGCAACTCCTGCCACATTTCCTAATGCAAGAATAATCTTTTCTTTATCTCCTTGAGAATTAACGCTACCATAAACAGTTACTGTGTCATCTTTATAATCTATATCTAAATCGTCTACATCTAATCGAAGACTATTCACTACGCCTTTTAGCACAATCAATTTTTGTCTTCTAGCAACTGCTTCTGCTCTTTTGACCGCCTCTGCGTCAACTACGGGAGGAATTGTTCCTCTGGCTATTGTTGGAGAATTTGTTGGTGCAAATATTTTTGACCCAGCATTTTTCAAAAAAGAAAATAAACTCATAATAAGTATGTTAGTTTTAAGTGATTAAATAATGTGTTAAAATGATGAACAATGAATGATGAACGATAAACGATGAATTCGTAGAACATCAAGTATAGGGTTCTTTAGTTTAAAGTATCATCTACTTTTCGTTATACCTATATTCCTCCTTTCTCATTTAATCCATCCATTACATTTAATATCCATTTTACCTTAACTGGTAGTGAAAATAGAATTGTTTATAAACAAAAACAAGGAATTTCTATTTTTTAGACAGAAATTAGTGTGTTTGTCACGTATCCGAACTATTGAATCGTATTTAAAATGAAAGAAGAATGAAGTGCTAAATTATTACTATTCAGCAAAGGACATTGAGCGTAGGGCAAAGGGCAAGTATAGTTGTATTTGAAAAATACTCTCTAAAAACCTTAATTTTTACAACCATTTGGTGTTTTACACACCTCCGCCCCATGCGCTAAGCCCTTTGCTGAATAAATACAGCAAATTAATGAAAAATGACTAAATTTTGTGGTTTATAAAACGTCAATCTTTTTTCCTTCAATACTTATAACCTATGCTTAAAATTGCTTTTTCTCCTATTTATAAATACAGCTTGCCTAAGAAACATCGTTTTCCTATGCAAAAGTATGAGCTGTTACCTGAACAATTAATTTATGAAGGGACCATCACAGAAAGTAATTTTTTTCAGCCAAAACCATTAGCAGAATCGACTATTTTGTTAACGCACGAAGAAACATTTTGGCATCGTTTAAAAAATCAACAACTAAGTCGAGCAGAAATTAGGGAAATTGGTTTTCCGATGTCGGAGAATTTAGTTGAAAGGGGGCAACATATAGCGGATGGCACCATTCAGGCAGCACTTTATGCCCAACAATTTGGGATAGCGATGAATATTGCAGGTGGGACGCACCATTCTTATACCTATAAAGGTTCTGGTTTTTGTTTACTGAATGATATTGGGATAGCTGCCAATTATTTATTAGCGAAACAATTAGCGAAAAAGATATTAGTCGTCGATTTGGATGTACATCAAGGTGACGGAACAGCCCAAATTTTTCAAACAGAAGATAGCGTCTTTACTTTTAGTATGCACGGTGCTAAAAACTTCCCTTTGCGCAAACAGCAATCTGACTTAGATATTGGGCTACCAGATAAAACAGAAGATGCTTTTTATCTAAAAATATTACAAGAAACACTACCAAAGTTATTGGCAGAAGTACAACCAGATTTTATTTTCTATTTATCGGGGGTAGATGTTATTGCCTCTGATAAATTAGGTCGATTAAGTTTGAGTATCGCTGGTTGTAAAGAAAGAGACCGAATGGTTTTACAAGCTTGCAAAGACCATGAAATACCCGTAGCCGTCAGTATGGGAGGTGGCTATTCTGAAAGATTGGCTCATATTATCGAAGCACACGCCAATACTTATCGAGTAGCTCAAAATATATATTTTTGAATTGGAAAAGGGCTTGGAGCGGAGGGAAGAGGTTATCCGCCTCCGCTCTCCGCCCAAAGCACTTTGCAAAATATCCCCTAATAACTCCTCTTTTAACCACCACCTTCCCTATCTTCGCCGCATGACAAAACGACTTCCTATCGGTACTTTTATTAACATGGTCACTATCATCGCTGGTAGCTTGCTTGGTTTGTGGCTACAACAAGCATTTCCGCCAAATATTAAGGTCATTATTTTTCAAGCTATTGGTTTAGCTACTTTATTAATTGGCATTCAAATGAGCTTAAAAATGCCAGATGGTTATTTGTTAATTTTAATTTTTAGCTTAATTATTGGCGGTATTATTGGAGAAAGTCTTCATTTAGACCAACAGTTTCAAGCACTTGGAGAATCGTTAAAAAACACCTTAAATATTGGTGATGAACAATTTACGGAAGGTTTGATTACCGCTTGTTTATTATACTGTGTTGGGTCAATGGTGATTGTAGGCGCTATAGAAGAAGGCATTTCGGGTAATCGAGAATTATTGATGGTAAAATCAACTTTAGATGGAGTATGAAGTAAGCTCTATAGCTTTTGCCTCAACTTATGGCATAGGTGTCTTATTTTCTATTTTTCCGATGCTTTTAATCCAAGGAGGAATGACTGTTTTAGCCAGTCAAATGAAACGTTTTTTCACACCCACCATCATTGCACAACTTAGTTCAGTAGGTGGCTTGTTAATTTTAGGTATAGGCATTAAATTATTGAATTTGGGCACTATCAATATTGAAAATTTATTACCCAGTTTAATCATCGTGGTATGCTTTACTTGGATTTATGATAAATGGAAACGGTAGTTCTGTTTGCAGTAAGCAGTAACACAAAATATCTAAATCCGATTGTAATCCTTTGAAAAGCTAGCGTATCTGGTTTTTATTCTATCAGAATGCTTACCTTTGTAAATGGAGGCATATAAGATGGTTTATAGGTTTTTAGAGCAACAATAACCATCTAACAATCACACAATTTTAACAATTTACTTCATGTTGACTATAAATATTTATACAAAATTAGCGTTGATAGCCGTGACTTTATTAGGCGGAATTGGATTAACCATCGCTTATGGTTTGGGCTATGGCATCATTTTTTTATTAGTGGGTATTGGTTTATTAGCTAGTTATATTTTATTAGGAACGGTACAATCCGCAGCTCAACTGATGCAAGAATCGAAATTTGATGAAGCAGAGAAAAGATTGGATATGACACTAAAACCAGAATGGTTGTATTCCGCCAATCGTGCTTATTATAATATGATTAAAGGAACAATCGCAGCTTCAAGAAAAGATAACGCAACTGCTGAAAGTTTCTTTACTAAAGCACAAGCTATCGGTGTGCCTTCTGATAATGAAACAGCGATGTTGGAGTTGCAGTTGGCAAATATTGCTGCGACTAAAAATAAGTGGAATCAAGCCAAATTACATTATAAAAAATTAAAAGGCTTAAAGGTAACAGAACCTCAATTGAAAGAGCAAATTCAACAATTTGAAAAAGCCTTAAAACAACGAGGTGCTATGAAAGCGGCTGGTCAAGCAGGAATGAATCCTATGCGGATGAACCCAGGAGGAAAACGAAGAAGACCAAAAATGCGGTAATATGTCTACTCTTGACAATTAATAGCATCCGTTCCAATGTATTGGGATAAAAATAACTAATTATCGTTTTTAAATGAGCCAATGACTACTGCCATTGGCTCATTTTTGTACAGTGGAACTTCAGGTCCACGATAATACTTAATCCGTTAATCGGCTACTTTAGATAGTCAGATTAAAAATTGATATTACAAAAAATGTCAAGTCAAAAGCTGAATTCGTTGGGAAAGCTAATCCGTTGGGCTTTAAAAAAGTATATCCCCAACGGATTTAATTTCCCAACGGATAATTATCAGTTTATTAGCTGACGCTCTATTCTTTGACAAGTTTATTATATCGTCCCTTTAGGACTTTAAAACTAGACTTTTTCTTATCCCATAGGACTTCGTCCTATGGGATAATAGGTCGTTCCGTTGGGACTTAAAAGTGTCAATTACTTTGATGAACTTGTCACTTCTTTTTGAATAAACAATATGAAAAAAACAGGCACACTCTTAATATTATTCCTAGTTATCGGTGGTTTTACTTATTATTTAACCACAAAAAAAGACACAAAGACTACCCTCTTAACAGAAGCAAGAAACTTTGCGGTAGCTGATATTGACCAAGTTCATAAAATTTTTATTGCTGATAGAAATGGCAAGAATATCACCTTAGAACGACAAAAAAATCATTGGCAATTAAATGGAAAACATCGAGCCAATCCTAATGCGGTCAGTACGCTATTAAATACCATTCAAAAACTAAAAATTAAATATACCCCACCGAGAACAGCTATTAAAAATATTATTAATGATATAGCAACTAATAATATTAAAGTAGAAATTTATAATCGAAGTGGCGAAAAAATAAAAGGTTACTATGTGGGCGGAGTCACCAATGACGAACTAGGTACCCACATGATTAAAGAAGACGAAGAAGAACCTTTTGTGACCTATGTACCAGGATTTGAAGGTTCTTTAAGAGTTCGCTATATGACGGACGAAATAAATTGGCGAGATAAAGCTATTTTTCAAGAACGCTTATCTGCCATTCAATCCGTCAGCATAGAATATCCCAAACAAAAAAATAAATCTTTTAAGCTAGTACGAAATGGCAAAAGCTTCGACTTGATGCCCTTTTATGAAAACACAGCAAAAATCAATCGCCCTCTTGCGAAAGGTCAAATTGAAAAGTATTTAATTGGATATGAAAGATTGGTCGCAGAGAATTTTGCCAACCATTATCAAGAAAGAGATTCTATTGAACAGTTATTACCTTTTAGTATCATTCGCTTAAAAACAGCAAATGCCGAAGAAAAGGTTGTGAAATTGCATCCTATTCTTAAAAAATCAAAAACAGGTCAAATATTATTGAGTGATGAAGGAACAGGTATTGTAGAGAAATATTTCGCAGATGTAGATGGAGCAGATTTTATGTTAATTCAACACTTGGTATTTGGGAAAATTCTTTGGGGATACGAAAATTTTTATTATGTCCAGTAGGCAATCTGTACGATCCATTTAGGTCGGGACTGTTCAAATAACTGTGTTTAGGCAAAATTTTAGCATTAAAAATCAAGGCTTTACTGCTGACTGTCTTTTAGGCCGCCAAATCAAAACGATTGATAAACTGATTTCTAGTTGTATTATTAGTCACTAAATCAATATTCAAAATACAATTATCATATTCTAAGGCTAAACTTTTTAGCGAATGTTCCTTATCTAAAGTGGTGCTATTCAATTCTTCTGTTCCTTTAAAAGCGCCTACTTGTTCTCTGAAATTTTGCATCAATGCTTTTATTTTTCCTAAATAATTTCTAGAAGAAAGATTATTCATCAATGCTACAGTCAATTCTAATTTAATATTTCGGATGTTCATAATTTTTTATTTCTCGGTTTTATGATGATTGAAAGTAAAACCGTTTTCGTTAGAAGAATGTTGTTGAAGGGATTTTAAATTTATGTTAAACTATTTAAAACTCCTCCACTAACACTAATAAATCGGATGCTTACTTTCGAGTGCAAGTTGCAAACATTTAAGGGGGATTCCCTCTCAAAAAAATAAACTATCTATCACATTTTTCGATTCACTTGTTATCAATTTGTGATATTCTTCTCTTTAAGACGATATAATATATTGACCGCAAAAAGATTTCAATTTATTTTTTGTGGTGCCGAAGCTACGCTCCTTAAAGGAATTTTGGGTTAATTAATCCTACAGACGGGGTCAGAGCGCTGCTCTTTTAGTAAAAAATTAAGGAGCATAGCTTCGAAACGGTCTGTAGGAATTGCTGAATGTCCATTTTTCCTTTAAGGAGCGTAGCTTCGGCACGATATAGCAATCTTTTTTCGGTCAATAGTTTATAAGATAGCAAGCCAAACAAGAAAGAGGATTTGTGAAAACTAAAATCACTTTAACTAAAAAATTAGAAATTATGAAAAATGTATTAAAAACTGCCTTTTTTGCTGCCCTACTTTCTGTAGTCGCTTGTGGTGATGCAGTTGCTGAAAAAGAAAAAGCAGTAGTTGCAGCTCCCCCTACTGCTAAACCAATGGTTAAGGAAACACCTGCACCAGTGGTAGCAGAAACAGCAACTAAAGTAGTGGAAGCTGCACCAATAGCGGAAGCACCAAAAAAAACACCAGTTAAGAAAGAGGTAGAAAAAGTAGTCGTACCAACTACACCCAAGGTAGAAAAGGTAACGCCTAAACCAGAAGTGCCCGCTAAAAAAGAAATCATTAAAGAAGCAGTAAAAGTTGAACCAAAAGTAGAAATACCTACTAAAGAAGAAGTGGTAATAGAAACACCAAAAGTGGAGGCACCAAAAGCACCAACGACTAAACCAGCACCGAAAAAAGAAGTAATCAGGGCTCCGCAAGCATTATCACATGCTGCATGGAATGCGTTAACCCAAAAACATATTAGTGCTACTGGAAAAGTGAATTATAAAGGATTCAAAGCGGATATTGCAGCTTTTGATGCTTACTTAAAATCATTAGCGGATAACCCCGTTCAAAGCAGTTGGTCAAGAGGTCAGAAAATGGCTTATTGGATTAATGCTTATAATGCTTTTACCATTAAATTGATTGTAGCTAATTATCCAGTAAAGAGCATTATGGATTTAGAAGGAGGCAAACCTTGGGATAAAAAATGGATAAAATTAGGCGGTAAAACCTACTCTTTAAATAATATAGAACACGATATCTTACGTCCAAAATATAAAGATGCTCGAATCCATTTTGCGGTAAATTGCGCTGCGAAGTCTTGTCCACCAGTTTGGAATAAAGCTTGGACTGCGGCTAATTTAAATGGACAATTAGAGCGTTCTGCTAAGGCGTTTATTAATAATAGCCAATATAACTCAGTTGGTGGTAGCAATGCTGCTATCTCTAAAATTTTTGAATGGTATGCTGTTGATTTTGGAAATATTACAGATTACTTAAATAAATATGCTAGTACGAAAGTAGCCGAAGGTACAGCCGTAACCTATAAAGAATATAACTGGGCATTGAATGAGTAATTCAGTTGGCAGTATTACAGTTGGCAGTTGACGAGTCCTGTAATACTGCCTACTGTACTATTGCTTACGCTGCTTAAATTCGACGGGACTCATTTTCTCCACCTGTTCAAAGGCTCGCTTAAAAGCCCATCTATTACCAAATCCTACATCTAATCCAATACTTTCTAAACTATATTTTTGATAACGGGTATCTAGCATCCGCTTTTTAGCTTCTTCAATTCGATGCTTATTGACTAGGTTTCTAAAACTATTTGGTAATAATTTTGCTAAATACTTGGTCCTAATTTTTAGATAATAACCTAATTTCCATTGGTCCAATTCATCGTCCATAAAGATTTTCTCTTCGACAAAAAGTTGGTCAATTTTATCCAATAATAATTGAGGCGTTTTACTAGTTTTTAATCGGTGTCGACTTGGAAAAAAGGCATTTCTAAAAGCGTAATAACTGACCCAAAGTACCATCAAAGTAAAAGATAAATCACCGATGTAGGTGAAGCCCCTGATATTATATAAATTCAAGCCTAAAAACCGATAAGTAAAAAAATCCCCGATAATATAGGCTGCACTAATCCCAAATAATAAAATCAGCCCTTTGACCATTCGTTTTAGACGGTTGACTTTGTCTACTTCCCACGCATAAGCTTTTTTTCTTTGGAGCAATGCCAATTTGTACCGAATAAAACGATAAGAGAAATAGAGATAGGCAGAAAAACCAATAATATAGAATAATCCTTCAATTGGTTTATATAAAGGAATGTAAGTCTGCTCCCATAATTGCGCCTTAAAAGTTGCATTTCTAAATCCTACTGATAGATAGAATGTGGCCTGTAAAATGGGAATAATAAAATGTTTAAAATCTTTTTTTTGTAAATGGAATGGTCGAAATAAACGACTTTTTACAAAAAAGAAAAGTAAAGGACCAAAAGAAAGCGTATACCAAATAGGAATAAAATAATAATAAGGTTGGTTATTAAAAATCCCAATATTAATCAATAAATTATGGAGTAAAGAGAGTGCTAAAACACCTAAAAAAACCGATAATAAAAGGTTCGCCTCTCGCTTGCCGACCAAGCGGACAAAATACCAACTAGCCATCGTGCCACCCAATAAAAATATTCCGAACATAAAAGCACAAACTAATTGAAAAATTGTGATGGAGGTTGGCATGTATAGTAATGAGGTTTAATTTCCGCCAAAAATAAAGAGAAAAAAGATGAACTATAAATGATGAATGATGAATTCGGCAAAATATGGAAGTTAAGTACTCAGACAAATTTAAGTTAACAACTTTCTGCTAATAAATTAAACTATACTCGTCAAAAAAAACGCTGTGCCCTCTGTGTACTCCGTTCCTCTGTGGTAAAAATAAGCTATGCTCGTCCAAGTAAGAAGATGTTCGTTTATTTTTGTCGTATTACTTAGGCAAAGTGGAGAAAATAATTAGCCAGTTAGACCAGTCAATTTTTCTTCTAAGGAATTCAAAAAATGCTTGCATAATGGATTATGGACGCATTTTTTGAGTTTCTTAGAAGGGAAAAA
>JBGCFJ010000455.1:0-4231 GCA_045106885.1 Saprospiraceae bacterium | reverse complement strand
TTAGCCAGTTAGACCAGTCAATTTTTCTTCTAAGGAATTCAAAAAATGCTTGCATAATGGATTATGGACGCATTTTTTGAGTTTCTTAGAAGGGAAAAAGGCGGTATAAATGGTTGATTATTTCTGCCACTTTGCCTAAATCTATTACACTTCTCAAGAATGAAACTACGAAAATACTAGCTTCAAAAAGTACTACTTCTTTAAACTTGTTTACTGCTGCTTGTACGAATGATACAGAAATTGCGGGCTGGTATTTTAATGGCGCTAATTATACGGCGGCTATGGGGAATGGTAGATCTGGAATTACGCCTGACTTGGAAGGAAATTGTGTTACTGTTTCCAATATGAATAGAAATTCTGGTACGAATTCTACTACTGATGGGAATACAGGTCGAGCCATTTGTATTGGGACATTTGGAGTTAATAATTCATGAGTTGATGGTTATTCAGGAGCCGTACAATTTACGATTACTTTCCCCTCTAGTAAAAGTGGTCGATTGTCTAAATTAGACTTTTATCAAAAATCACCTTTTACGAATCATTGGTATCCAGAGGATATTGATATTTGTAATAATCCTGCTCAAAAATTTGGCTTTAGAGTACTTAAAGATAATGTAGAAATCTATCAAGATATTGATATGTTAACCAGCTTAGACTGGAATTTAGAATCCTTTGATTTTACAGGAGATGCAAATTTTGAATATAGTAATGGTGCTGTTTTTACTTTTGAGTTAGCAGCTTATGATAAAAATGATGTTAACTGTTGGAATAACATTATTAACCAAGAACCTGTCATGTGGGATTTAGATGATGTGAAAGTTTTTGGTTGTTGTGTTTCTGAAGAAATTTGCGGGAATGGTATTGATGATGATGGAGATGGATATATAGATAATGCAGATTCAGAATGTAATATCGTGTATAGAACAACGCCTTCTCCTTGTACGGTAACTATTCCTGCTTCTGGTTCCTCTAATCATACCGTTACTTCTACCTTGTCTATTACAGAAAGTGGTATCATTGAAGATTTGAATGTGGCGAGTTTAGAAATCCTTCATAGTTATATTGATGATTTGAATATTACCTTAACTAGCCCTGCGGGTACTTCGGTTTTGATAATGAACAAGCCTTGTGGTAATCATACTAATATGTCACTGACATTAGATGATGAAGCCACTGTATCTTTTAGTACCAATTGTCCACCTACAGATAATGCTAGATATACACCAGATAACCCTTTGAGTTCATTTGATGGAGAAGAAGTGAATGGCGATTGGATTTTGACCGTTGAAGATATTTATCCTTCTGCCGATGGAGGAAGTATTGAATGTTGGTCTTTGGAGTTTGATATAGAGAGTACGCCTTCTTTAGAAATTTGTGATAATAATATAGATGATGATGGAGATGGTTTAACGGATGAAGATTGTCCAACTAATAATGATTGTCCAAATGATTTAGCCAATAACGAATTTAATAATGGTACAGATGATTGGTGGTTGAGTGCTCATAGTGGAGGAGATGCTACATTTACTATTGATAATGCTAATCAATTGTCGGGTACAAATTCAGCAAAAATTGATATTAGTAGTGTATCTGGAACAGACTGGCACATTCAATTTGGACAAGGTGGTAAACAACTTGAGGCTGGAAAAATTTATACATTCAGTTTTGATGCAAAAGCGGCTGGTAATAGAAATATGACTGCCATGTTGCAAATAGACGCTAGTCCGTGGACAACCTATTTTTGGAGAGAAGTTCCTTTGACGACTACTGTTACAACTTACACATATACGATTCACGCTAATAATACGCTTTCAAATAACCTGAATTTATTATTTAATTTAGGAGTGTCTAATCAAGACGTTTGGATAGATAATGTATTTTTTGGCGAAACTTGTGACGCTTACGAAATATGTGATAATGGAATAGATGATGATTTTGATGGAATGATTGATTGTGATGACTCAGATTGTAGTCCTGATGGGGCTAATATTTTTGATGGTTGTATCACTGTTAACTCTACAGGTGACGAAGGAGACACGAATCCTGGTGATGGAAAATGTATGACGGTTAACTGTGATTGTACCCTAAGAGCAGCTATTGAAGAGGCGAATGCCTTAGCAGGAAAAGATACTATATGCTACGATATTCCAGTTCCAGGTATGGATTATGATGGGACTAAATGGACGATTACTCCGATGAGTTTATTCGAAAACTTAACGGAGGCAGTGTTTATTGATGGATACACACAGACAGGAAGTGTCATGGCTACGGCTGATGCTGCTGCCATTCTTAAGATAAAAATCAATGGAGCACATTTACCTGCTGATGGAGCTATATTCCAAACAACCGCTGATGGTAGTAAATTAGCTGGAATGGTTATTAGTGGAAATGATGTAAGTGGGAATTCTTGCGGCGTCAATTTACAAAGTGGGAATAATGAAATTGTTGGAAATTGTATTGGCGTAAATGAAGATGGTAGTACAGGTTTTGCTAACGGAACAGGTGTTTTAGTGAATGGTAGTAATAACAAAATTGGAGGAATCTATCCTGCTGATGCGAATATTATTGCTCAAAATAATGGCGCTGGTATTGAAGTGGTCAATGTAGGGAGTAATGGAAATACGATTTTAAGAAATAGCTTTACTGGAAATGGAGGTATTGCCATCGATTTAGCTAGTGGAAATTTAGGAGATGATGTGACAGAAAATGACGAAAACGATGCTGATGATGGTGCCAATAATTTATTGAATTTCCCAGACTTAAAAGGGATTGCAGTGGTTAGTGGAGATGTTTATTACGATTTTATTTTAGATGTACCAGCGGGCGATTATCGGATAGAATTATTCAGTAATGCGATAGCGGATGCTAGTGGGCATGGAGAGGGGAGAACCTTTATTGGCGCTCTTAATATTAATCACACAGGGACTGGACAAGAACAGTTTTATGGTGATTTTACGCCATTAGTACCTACAGCAATTGGTGACTATATTACCTTGACTGCTACACAATGTACGGATGCTACTTGTACATATTTTTATCAAACTTCTGAATTTAACGGTTATATTGAATCTGAAAGATGTGATGATTTAACTGACTCAGGAAGTATTACTGGAGACGAAGAAGGTTGTACTATTTCTTTCGACCCAGGACTTATCACTTCTGTATCAGAAGGTACGGGTGGAGAAGGTGGTCCTGTTTATTACCAATGGCAAGAATTGCCAGAAGGCAATACTGTTTGGAAAGATATTATTGGGGCAACGGAAACCAGTTATGATCCAACACCTATTTCAGTAAATACGAGCTATAGGCGTCAAGCCATTAGAGCAAAATGTTCTGCTACTTGGCAAACCTCTAATGTTGTTACAAAAACAATTGGTGCGTTGGTTAATGCAGAAATTATCACTGCACCATCTGGACAGAATGGTTTCATTTGTGGTGCTGCTGCCTACGAATTTGAAGCAGCTGATGCTGCTATAGGAGTGGTATATACTTGGAATTTTGGCGAAAATGCTAATCCTCAATTTGCTACAGGAAAAGGCCCTCATTTGATTGGCTTTTTAACGCCAACAGATTCTTTGGCTATTCTTAATGACGTTGTTTTGGAGGCATCTATTAGTACTTGTGCAGCTTATGATACGACATCATTTAGTATTAACCCTGTTGTGTATAGTTCTGAGATAACTTTTACAAACCCTACTACTTGTGGTGCTGCTGATGGAACGATTCAAGTAGCTGCTTCTGGAGGGAAAAATTTATGTATTAAAGTAAGTTTGGATGGTGGAGCGACT
Organism: Saprospiraceae bacterium; assembly: GCA_045106885.1. Lineage (GTDB taxonomy): Bacteria > Bacteroidota > Bacteroidia > Chitinophagales > Saprospiraceae > JAFMDF01. Next base: position 443 of record JBGCFJ010000455.1, on the reverse strand, counting down.
TATCAACCTGATGGCCAACTATCTTTTATAGGATTGAGCGCAAATACTTACGATGTAGTACTTAATTATTGTAATATAGATTGCCCGAATCGGTATGGAGTTGTTACTTTAAGCGAGCCGACACAGATGATTGTAGTCAATGACGAAATTCAGAATGCTTGCCCTGGATTTGGCTTTGAAGGTAGTGTTACTTATAATGATAGAAATGTAGAAAATGGAATTTATTCCATTTTGACCAACCCTACAAAAGGCCTCGTTGAAATGGATACAGCGGGTGCTTTTGAATTTACCCCAACGGTTTTTGAATGTGGTACCGATCAATTTATTTACCAAGTTTGTCACCGTATTACTAATTGTTGTGCTACAGGAGTTGTCACCTTGAATTTTCAAGATGAATTGATACCCGAATTACAAAATATACCTGTTGATTTAACAATTAATTG
>JBGCFJ010000454.1:0-9210 GCA_045106885.1 Saprospiraceae bacterium | reverse complement strand
GGCGACTTTTAAAGCTGTACGTCGTTAAAAATACTCGCCATAGCAAAGGCTATGTCTGCGTTTTTTGCCTAGTACAACTTCAAAATTCATCCAAATACAACCCGACACTATCATCTTGACGGACTACTTAGTGTCAAAATTACACTTTTTAAAATCAGAAAAAAAAAGATATTTAACCAATTTTAAATAAAATAGTTTTATTTTTCAACTTCTATTGATGAATTTATTCATCTATTTAAATACAAAACAAGCAAGAACACTCTAGATGATTCAACAAATTGATATTTCCTTACCTGCTTTTTCAAGAGGATATCATCTAATTGATACACTTATTCTTCGTCAACTGCCAACTTTACCTAAAATAGGGATTTTTCATTTATTTATTAAACATACTTCTGCTGGTTTAACGATTAACGAAAATGCAGACCCTTCTGTCAGAGTAGACTTTGAAAGTATCTTTAATAAAATAGTGCCAGAAAATGAACCTTATTTGACTCATACCTTGGAAGGTTCGGACGATATGCCTGCACATATTAAGTCCACTTTAGTTGGTGCATCAATTTCTATTCCTATTACTAACCATCAATTAAACTTAGGTACTTGGCAAGGTATCTATTTATGCGAATTTAGAAACTATGGAGGTAAAAGGCAGCTAGTTGCTACAATTTACAGTTAGTAAAGCAATCTAAGTGCCTATTTTATCGTCCTTATATATTCAACAAATCTAGTCGAGGTAGTTGTTTTATAGGTTTAAAAGATTTAATAATCAATCATTTTTATAATGAAATACGCCCATTTCTTATTACTATTTTTCTGCTGCTTTTCTATTTGCTCCAATGCACAGGAACAATTGGGTTTAAGGACAGAAAATTATTCGGGGATTAATAGCATTTTTTCAAATCCTGCTAATAATTTGACTACACCTTTCCAATGGGATGTGAATTTAACAGGAGTAGGATTTTTTATAGATAATAATTTTGGTGGTTATAGAAATTCAAGTGTCGGAGACGTTTTAAATAATGTAGATAGACTCTTTTTAGCAACGGACTTTCCTAGTGACCAAGAATTTCCCATTGGTGCTACAGTTTTTGATTTTGAACCAGCAGGTAAAGATAAATTTGCGGCAGTGGTAACAACTATAACAGGCCCTGCTATCTTATTAAATTTTGAGCAACATAGTTTTGGCATCTTTACAAATTTTAGGGCAGTGGTTGGTGGACATGATATTCCTGCAGTGTTAGGGTACTATGATTATCAAAATGTTCGGCCAGGTAGTAGTTATAATGTTTTTCCATCAATTGTGGCTGGAATGGTTTGGAGTGAATTAGGGGTTAATTATTTATACAAAGGAGCAACGAATAATGGACAAATTGGGATAGGCTTTAACTTAAAATACTTACAAGGATTTGAGTCTTTTTATGTAAAAAATGAGACCAACTTAACTATAGATAAGTTGGAAAGAGATGCACTTAATTTTCAAAATGGCGCAAATCTTAATATTGGTTTTACGAATGCTAGTATTGATGAAGAGGCCGTTAATTTACAACAAAGTGGAATCGGTTTTGGACTGGATATTGGATTGACTTATGCTTCTTTAGATTATCAAGAAGGCAGGGGAATAAAATTGGGACTTTCTATTTTAGATATTGGTAAAATTAAATTTACGGAAAATACAGAGGCACATACGATTGACATTGATGATTTTTTCTTTTTTGACCCTAGAAATTTGAATGATGTAACTAATTTTAGAGACGGTTTAAGCCAACTCAATGATGAATTATTTGGTGCGCCTGATGTCTCTTTAGTTGGAAATACTTATGACATTTGGTTGCCAAGCGCTTTTAGTTTGCAAGCCGATTTTGCCGTTCAAGAAAATGTATATATTAATGCTACTTTAGTACAAAGAATGCCAATTGGAAATATAAGTGTCGAACGAGGAAATTTATTTGCGGTGACGCCAAGATATGAAAGTCGATGGATATCTGCTTTTGTACCAGTTTCTGTTTATAATTGGAAACACCTTCAAGTAGGCGCTGCTGCAAGACTAGCTTTTCTTACTTTTGGTACAGAAAATCTAGGAAGCTTCTTTGGAAATGAAAGCTTGACGGGCGCTGATTTTTATATGGCTATTAAAATTAATCCTTTTAAATTAGGTTGGAAAAACGGAGGCGGCGGTCGGAAAAGTAAATCCGTTCAATGTTATGAATTTTAGAAGGTGGTTAGTGGTTCAAGTCAAAATCCTTGACAGGTTAATAATGTTCTCAGTTGTCGGTTATCAGTTAGGTTAGCACCTTGATAACCGACAACGGATAACTGACAACTGTTTAGAATACAACAATACAACTAAATTAATGAAGAAGATTTTAAGTTTACTACTTTTATTAAGTTCTACGCTGTGCATTTTTGCCCAAATAGAAGGTATCGAATACGACGATGTTATTTATGATGAAGGCATTCATGCAGTTAAGTTTCATGTAACCGATTTTCCGCTGACTCAGCCGATTATTGAGCTGGGAGAAGATTCTTCTTTTACCGTAAGTTTTGATGATTTAAATGAGCAAATTAGAGATGTTTATTACACCATTATTCATTGTGATGCGAATTGGAATCCATCGGATTTGAGCAATATGGAATACATTGATGGTTTTGATGAAGACCAATTAGATGATTCTAATTTTTCTTCTAATACCTTGACTGAATTTACTCATTATGAATTTGAATTGCCCAATGATAATATGAGTTGGACAAAATCAGGTAATTATATATTGGTGGTTTATACGACAGACGAAGATAAATTGCCGCTGTTTACGCGTCGTTTTATGGTTGTCGAAACAAAATCGAAAATAGATTTAGATTTATTACGAGCTGCCAATGCTAGTAAAGTAAAAACACATCAAGAAATCGACTTTATAGTGACCCCTTATAATTTAGGTGGTAGAGAACCTCGAAAAGAACTAAGAGCAGTAGTTATGCAAAATGGAAGATGGGATAATGCTGTCGTTGATATAGCCCCCTACTCGATTAATAGAGATAAGGTAATTTTTGATTATCAAGATAAAGTCTCTTTTCCTGCTGGTAAGGAATACCGTTTTCTAGATTTAAGAAGTTTTAGATTTAGGGGCGAAGGAATCGCAGCTATTGATGAATACAGAGATGTGTATGAAGTCACTTTGAAACCAGATAGAGATTTAAGTCCTTATGCTTACCAATACTTTAGAGACATCAATGGTAATTTCACATTAGGGAATATTGATGAACAAAATGACCCATTACGGACTGATTATGGCTTGGTCTTATTTTCCATTGAAAAACAAGTTCCTTTTTACGACAAGGATGTTTATTTATTTGGAAAATTAACGGATTGGCAAATCAAAGAAAAATTCAAATTGGCTTATAGCGAGAAATTAGGCCTTTATGCGGCTGATGTTTTATTAAAACAAGGTTATTATAATTATACCTACGCAGTTGTAGACAAAAAAACAAAAGCAGTAGACGCTACTTATTTTGATGGTAATTGGTTTGAAGCAGAAAATGATTATACCATTCTCATTTATTTTCGTCCTTTTGGCGCTCGCTATGACCAATTGGTGGGACGAAAGACTTTTAAATCTTTGACAATTAATTAAAACGAGTTACGAGTTACGGGTTGCGAGTTGTATATGATTAAATTCCTAAATTTAGGATTAAATCCTGCATAACCCACAACTCGCAACTGGCAACCAGCAACTCATTTTTTCATGACCCGCTTTTGGCGCTTATTAAAATATGCTAAAAAATACAAAGGACTCATTGGATTGAGTATCTTTTGTAATGTCTTAACGGCATTATTCACGGTTGTGAGTGCGCCTGCCATTATTCCTTTTTTGCAAATCTTATTTGGAGTCGAACAACCGATTTTACAAGAACCCGATTTTGCTTGGACTTTAGATGGCATTAAGGAATATACCAATTATCAATTGAGCGCAATGATACAAGCAGATGGGAAAGAAGGCGCCTTGGTGTATGTTTGTATAGGCATTATTTTCGTATTCTTTTTCAAAAATCTATTCCGCTATTTGGCGGCTTTTTTTATGTCCCCTGTTCGGAATGGAATGGTGCGAGATATTCGACAGCAATTATTTGAGAAAGTTGTTGATTTAGATTTAAGTTGGTTTTCGGAAAGACGAAAAGGAGATTTATTAGCTAGAATGACGATAGATGTACAAGAAGTAGAAATTAGTATTTTTAATGTTTTAGTAACTGTTTTTAGGGAACCTTTAGTCATTATCGGTAGCTTAATTTTCTTATTATATGTGAGTCCTCAGTTGACTATTTTCGTTTTTGGATTGATGTTATTTACAGGCATTATTATTGGAGGCATTGGTAAAACCTTAAAAAAGAAATCTAGTAAAGTACAGGAAAGATTAGGAGATTTGGTGGCTATGCTGGAGGAGAATTTATCTGGATTACGTATCCTAAAAAGCTTTAATGCCCAGGAATCACAAGCGACTAAATTTCAAAAAGAGAATGACGATTATAGTGATTTATTGACCCGTTTATTATGGCGGAGAGATTTATCTTCTCCTTTATCTGAATTTTTGGGAGTTACCATGGTTGCCATTCTACTTTGGTACGGTTCTGCCTTAGTATTTTCTGGAGAATTGGCAGCGGAAACTTTTTTGGCTTTTTTATTCGCCTTTTTCAATGTGAGTCAACCAACTAAAGCTTTTTCTAATGCTTTTTATAATATTCAGAAAGGCATGGCTGCTGTGGATAGGATTGATGAAATCCTAAACGTTTCTTCCATTATCAAAGAAACCGCTGAGCCCGAGATAATTACTAACTTTAGTAAGGCAATTGATTTTCAAAATGTTAGTTTTGCCTATGCGAATGCAGAAAGAAAAGCAGTAGATGGAATTAATTTATTGATTCCTAAAGGAAAAGTAATTGCGATTGTTGGTAGTTCTGGTTCTGGAAAAACGACTTTAATTGACTTATTGCTTCGATTTTATGATAAGGAGGGTGGACAAATTTTGATTGATGGTATCAATATTCAGAAATTAACCTTAAAAAATTTGCGTAGTCTTTTTGGTGTAGTTTCTCAAGAACCTATTTTGTTCAATGATACTATTTTTAATAATGTTACCTTTGGTCTATCAAATTGCTCCCAAACGGAGGTAGAAAAAGCGGCGAAAATTGCCAATGCCCACGATTTTATTCTGGCAACAGAAAATGGTTATCAAACCAATGTTGGTGATGGTGGTAGTAAATTAAGTGGTGGACAACGGCAAAGATTGACGATTGCTAGAGCGATTTTAAGAAATCCACCCATTTTGATTTTAGATGAAGCAACTTCTGCACTAGATTCTGCATCTGAGCAATTAGTACAAGATGCTTTGGAAAAAATCATGCAAAATAGAACAACAATTATTATTGCACATCGACTTTCTACGATACAACATGCAGATGAAATCGTAGTTCTAAAAGATGGACAAGTGATAGAACGAGGCAATCATCAAAGTTTATTGGAGCAAGAAGGAGAATATCGCAAATTTGTGCAGTTCCAAGAAGTAGGCAAAAAGGCTGAAGGGCGAAGAGATAGAAAGACTAAATAGTGAGATTTCATTATTTAATTTTTCCATCTTTTAGCCTCTCCGCCTCTTTGCCTTTCCGCCTCTCGACCTTTTAACCTTAAAATATGCAAAGATTAATACCCATTATAGCTTATTTATTATTCACGTTCTCAGTAGTTGGACAGCCGATTATCACTTCGGAGGTATTGCCAAGAATAGGGGATACGATACTTATGGCGAGTGATAATTTACCAGAGAACATTGCTATTCTTGGGAAAGGTGAAAATCAAAACTGGGACCTAATGAGGTTGCAATCTGCTTTTACACAAAAAATTGCCATAAAAAAAGCTACAGGCAATGCCCCTTTTGCCAAAAAAGACGTGTTGATGCAAGAAATGAATGGGATTAATAATTTCTTTAAGAGTGATGGACATAGTTTAGAACAATTGGGGTCTATCGGTTTAGACCCAATGAATATGGGGGTTCAAACGACTACCTATTATGATAAGCCAATTCAGACGCTGCACTTTCCACTAAAGTATGGAATGACTTCTGAACAAACAGGAAGTTTTTCTTTTAAAGTAGCGGTAGAAGATTTGCCTAAAGCTATTTTATACACTTTGCCTATCACACCAGATTCTGTTCGATATAGATGTTTGGTGAACCAACAAAAAGAAATTGATGCTTGGGGCATCTTATCTTTGCCAGACAATACTTATGAGGTATTACGGGAAAAGAATGTAGAAGAAAGAAGTTGTAGAATAGATATTAAAGTAGGCAATTTGCCTTGGCAAGATATTACAGAGGGCGTAGATGACCCTAACATGCAAGTACCTCAAATTAGTCTATCTTACCATTTTTACAGTAATGAAACCACCTCTAAAGTTGCAGCTGCTTATATGAAACCAAATGGTGTCAATCCAGAAGTAGTTTATTATACCGTATCAGACCCAAATTCTACCATTCGAATAACTAATGGCCGACCTGATATTTATGCTTATCCTAATCCAGCTATTAATGATGTTCGATTTGAGTTTTCTAATTTGAAACCATCAGAATATTCTTTGAGAATTTATAATATTCTAGGGGTGGTCGTGATGGAAGAAAAATATCCTTTAAATGGATTTAAGACGAAGAAATTAGATGTTTCAAAATTGCGAAAAGGTACTTATTTATATAGTTTGTCGGATGCTAAAGGGAAGACGATTGCTACTCGACGGTTGATGGTGATTCGGCCGTAAGGACAGTAGGCAGTAAACAGTGGCAGTAGGCAGTTAAGCCTTTGATTTTTAAACCTGAAATTTTGTACAAATACAGTTAACTAAACAGTTGCTAACATAGAAGATATTGGAGGTTATTATACTTCAACTGGGTAGGAGTTGAACAAATTTGAGGAGGATATTTTGTTTCTGAACAAAGACATTTAAAAACGAATAGCCTTTGTTATTGGTTTTTAAATGGATGAAGTACAGGAGCAAAAGGTTCCCTCAAAAAGTTTAAATCTTACCCAGTTGAAGTATATGCAGATTATCAGGAAATATCTTAGACAAAATCACTTCCAATAATCTGCATAATAACTTCCTATAACTTCTACTTCCCTCGCTTCTGCTTCAAGATTTCTCCAAAAAGTCCTTCATTCAAAGCATTCATCGCCTTCACTTTATATTTAGAATCTAATAGAATCGAAATATTGCTTCGACTACCACCAGAAGAAATCATTCTCAATGGAATCTTTTTTAGCGTATTAATGACTTTAGCGGCTACCCCTGATTCGGTATGTTTAAATTCTCCTGCCACACAGATGATTGTTTGATTTTTGTCTATTTCAATTATTGAAAATGCTTTTAATGCCTTCGTGATTGCTTTTAAATTTGAATCATCATCAATAGTTAAAGAAACAGCAACTTCTGAAGTAGTAATCATATCAATAGAAGTTTGATAATCTTCAAAAATTTCAAAAACCTTTTTTAGAAAACCGTAGGCATTTAGCATTCTAGAAGATTTAATCTTAATAGCGGTGATGCCATCTTTAGCAGCTATTGCTTTGACTCTTTGTGGCGTGGAAGTAACTATTTCAGAAATCACCGTGCCTTTTGCCGTAGGTTCCATAGTATTCAATAACTTTACAGGAACGCCAGATTTTTGTGCGGGTAAAACACAAGAGGGATGTAAAATTTTTGCGCCGAAATAAGCGAGTTCCGCCGCTTCATCAAAAGATAATTCATGAATCGGAAAGGTATCTTTAACGACTCTAGGGTCAGTATTGTGCATGCCATCAATATCTGTCCAAATTTGAATTTCCGTTGCAGGTAAAGCACCTCCAATTAAAGTGGCGGTATAATCACTTCCACCTCTTCTTAAATTGTCAATTTCATCCTCCTCATTCATACAAATGTATCCTTGAGTAATGTATAGTTGATGCTTGCCTGATTTGACTAAGGTTTTTCTTAATTTTTTGGCAATAAATTTTAAGTCAGGTTCTCCATCTGTCGTTTTCATAAAATCTAAGGCAGGAATCAACGTGGCATTTAAACCAATTTCTTGGACGTAGTACAGGAATAAATGCGTGGATATTAATTCTCCTTGTGCTAGAATTATTTTAGCATCTGCTTCTCTAAATTTTTTCGATTTGAAAGACCGTAATAACTCAAACTTCTCCTTAATTAAGGCAGTTGCTTTTTTGACGGAAGCATTTTTACTATATAACTCTTTAATGAATGGATGATATTTAGCTTCTAATTTATCAATTAACTGATGGGCTGCTTTTTTACCTTCTTCTTTATAAGCAGTGTGTATTTCCACTAAACTATTCGTTGTACCTGAAACTGCTGAGAGGACTACAATTTTCTCAACTCCGTCGTTAATCAGTTGGGCAATGTGCTGCATTCGTTCTGGCTTTCCAACCGACGTTCCTCCAAATTTTAATACTCGCATTTTAATTTTTAATTAGAAGTATACATTTAGCAGAGGGCAAGGGGCGGAGGGCAAAACGGAACTTCTCGGCTCTACGCACTTAACCTTTTGCTATATATACAATTAGATAATAATTTGAATCATCTAATTTGATTTGATTGGCTTGGTATGTAATATATAAAACAAAAGACCCGAACTTTTAAGAAGCTCGGGTCTTTTGACGTATTGATAATGCTATATAAACAAATACAAAAAATGTCCCGAGGCTATGGTTGCTTCGTGCGTTTCGTTTTTTTGTATGTACGTTTTTTTATCATTAGGGCGCAAAGATAATTCTATTTTCGACAAACTCAAATTTCAAAAGAAGGTCCTTTTATAAATTTCCCGAACTCCTTGTCTTTATACTAACAAAAAGGTAATATTGTTCGATGAAATACGAATGGTTACTCTTCGATTTAGATAATACTTTATTGGATTTTAATGTCTCTGAGCATTATGCACTAGGACAGGTATTGCAAACAGTTGGAATTGTCTTTAATAAATCACATTTGTCCATTTATGAAAAAATAAATAGACAATGTTGGGATGATTTTGAAGCGGGTAAATTACCCCAATCAGCAATCAATAATCTACGATTTAGTCGTTTTTTAACTGCACTAAATTTACCAAACCAAAATGCAACGCAATTTGGAAATTATTATTTAGAACAATTATCTGAGAAATCAGTGTTTATGGAAGGAGGAGC
>JBGCFJ010000453.1:0-19724 GCA_045106885.1 Saprospiraceae bacterium | reverse complement strand
TGTAAGGCAATATACCCGCCTTTAATCAATTCATCAGCTCGCCCAATAAAATCGGCTGAATTATCTACATGCGCTGATTCCCAATTCATTTGACTGCCTTTCGCTATATAATTAGCATCTAATCTTGGATGTTCGTAAACCATTACAGTATCCCCTTCTACGATATGAATCCAAGTGGAATCACCTAAGACTATTGCTTCCACATTCACCCATTGGTCACCATCATAAGTTTTAGAAGTAGAACTATAACAATGGTCTTTAATCGGTTTGCCATCAATTTCAAAATAAGTCCCTGGCGTACAAATATTGGCCGTTGTTCTTGCTTTACCATCACTTAGACCGCCCAATAATTGTAATTCCACAGAAACAGGAAAATGTTGGTCTTTCCCTAGACTAGCAGGAGATTGAGAATGAAACATTACGCCACTATTTCGAACATTCCAAGTTGCCCCTCCAGGCGTTTGATTGCCTGTAAATCGGTAATCAAAACGCATTTTGTAGTATTCCATAGGTTGTTCGTAATACATGTGTCCAAATTTATCGTCAAATTTTTCATACTCATCGTATTTAATCCGCACCATATCGTCTTCCATGACAAAAGTATTTTTGTAATTCTCATCAATTTCATGTCCTGCAATATGAATGTCCCAGCCTGTAAAATCTTTGCCATTAAACATCGGTTGCCAATCTTCTTCCGTTGGGTCATTTTGGTTTAACCTATCTATCCAATCTGCCAATCGGTCGGTCCAAGTTTGCAAATAGCCCATGCCAACGGCTAAACCAAAACCATGTCCACCTTCAGGATAAATATGGAATTCACTCTCTATTCCTTTAGCTTTTAAAGCTTGATAAAAAACGATACTATTTTCTATTGGAACAGCTTTATCATCTCCAGCATGAATCAAAAAAGTAGGAGGCGCATCAAAACCAACTTGTAATTCATTAGAATAATGTTGAACCAGTTCATCACTCGCATTTTCTCCAACCAAATTTATTTTAGAGCCTTCGTGAATATAATCGGCAGTAGTACTAATCACAGGATAAATCAGCACCATAAAATTAGGTCGGCTAGAAATTTGGTCAATAGGGTCGCTTGCATTTTTAAGCCCATAATCAAAATGAGTTCCTAAAGTAGAAGCCAAATGCCCCCCAGCCGAAAACCCCATAATACCAATTTGGTCAGGGTCGATATGCCAATCTTTTGCGTGGTGACGAACCAATCGGGTTGCCCGTTTTGCATCTAGTAAAGGTGATTTATGTGGTTCAATTTGACTCTTAGATTTCGGCAAACGATACTTTAAAACAATACCTGCAATTCCTTTGGCATTCAACCAGCGAGCCACATCTGTTCCTTCCCAATCATAAGCCAAACCTGCATAACCACCACCAGGACAAATGATGACTGCCTGCCCAGTTGCATTTCTTGGTGTTGGTAAATAGACATCCATGGAAGGTGTTTGGACTTTTGTAACCCACAGAATTTCTCTATTAGGGTCTTGTTCTTCGACCTCCTCCGTTTTTTGGAAGTTCGGAATATTGCCGTCTTCCCAAAGGTTTAATTGATGTTCTTGGGCAACTGCTAAAACAGATAAGCATAGTAAAAAGGATAGTAAAGTATATTTCATCATGTTTTTATTTTGCCTAAAAATAAAAAACACCGCTTAATTATTTAGTATTAAACGGTGTTTTTATTGTATAATAAATCGTATTTTATTACCTACAAATCTTCAAACATAGCCACTACCCTAGTCCACCCTGCACTTCCTCCTTTTACCTTTACAGGAAAACAGCTAATTTTAAAACCAAAAGGTCGTGGTAATAAATCTAAATTAGCTAGTTTTTCTATTTGACAATATTCCTTATCTCTTCCTACTCGATGCGCTTCCCAAATAATAGATTTATCACCTGTTGCTTTAAAGCGTTCTTTCTGTGCCCAAAAGGGTTGGTCCCAGCCCCAAGTATCAATGCCCATTACTTTGATGCCTTGGTCGATTAGCCAGCGAGTTGCAGGCCCACTTACACCAGCCCCCGAATTAAAATACTCCGCTTTGCCCCACATTTTATCAGTATCCGTTTGAACCAAGACAATATCTCCTGCTTTTAGGGTGTAATTAATTTTGGTGAGTGCATTTTTTACATCTTCCGTCGTAATCAATCCTCCTTGTTCTTTATGCCGCATATCTAAAACAACGCCATCTCCATAAAACCATTCCAATGGTAATTCATCAATCGTTCTTGCTTTTTTGCCTTCGCTAGTTGGGTAATAATGCCAAGGGGCATCTACATGCGTCCCTGCATGGGTAATGAGCGAAATCATATCATTTCCCCAACCTAAACCATTTGGTAAATCAGCTATGGTTGCATCAAAAAAGCTAGCCATTTGTGCAGCGCTTTCTTCATGTGTTTGATGTTGTATTTTTACGGGTAATGGTTCACTTGGGGAATCTTCTAGTGGTACGTTTAGGTCAAAGAATTTCATAGTTATTAAATCATTTTCGTATTTTAAAGAATAATAATGCCAAACCTAATAAAAACACACCTCCCAAAACATACCAAAATATCGGCTTTTCTTCATCGGGCATTTCTTCAATAGTCAATAATTGATTGATGGATTGGTTGGTTAAAATTTGTTCTTTTCCGCCAACCCAAGTTACGATAATAGAATCTATTTTGCTTGCTTCACCTACCCCAAAATGGGCAATGGTAGAATTCTGAGATAAGTGACTCGACCCACCACCATCAATTTCTCGCATCATTCGATTGTTGCCACTAATAACCTTTATCCTAGAACCTATCCCACTTGATTCGGCATTAATGCCTTTTAATTTAACTTTTAGCCAATTACCAGTGATTGAATCATTACGATATAATAAAGTACTAGAAGGAACAGGATAAGCCAAAACAGGTTCTTGGTTCACGACCATTAAATCCAAATCACCGTCGTTTTCCAAATCAAAAACGACCGAACCTCTCCCTAAACCATAATCATTTAAGCCGACTTTATAAGCAACTTGGTCAAAATGATTATTGGTGTTTTCATAATAAAAATTATCCATGGGCGTACAATTAGGATTTAAATCGCCATTCGCCACAAATAAATCTAAATCGCCATCATGGTCAAAATCTGCAAAGTTAGCGCCCCAGCCTATTTTAAATAATTGAGTCCCTAATGCTTTCGATTTATTGACAAAAGGCTTGCCTTTGCCTTGATTGACCATAAAATAATTAAAACGAATATTGGTGACAAAATAATCAAACCAACCATTATTATCATAATCTCCTACTGCGGATGCCATCGCATTAATCCGCAAATCCATGTCTAATTCTTTCTCTACATACTTAAAAGATTTCTTCGGATACTGATTTTCTAATAAATAATTTGGCTTGGCTTTATAACCAAAATCGTGCAAAACAAATAAATCTTGGTCACCATCATTATCAAAATCTGTAAATACGCCCCCAAAACCAAAACCTTTATGATTCATTCCATAATCGGCATAGACATTTTTAAACCGTTTTCCTTTTTGATTTAATAATAAATATCCCTTTGCTGTATTATTTGCATTTACCATTGTCTGGTCATTAATTTCATCCAATGGTCCTGTGTAATCGTGAAAATAATTGCCCACATAAGCGTCAGGATAACCATCCGCATTAAAATCACCAAAGTTCACGCCTGTACTAAAAGAATTCATTTGGTCTAAGCCAAATTCGGTAGTCGCATCTCGAAAAGTATTATCTCCATTATTTAGAAAGAATAAATTGATGGCTCTTGGAATGACTTGGGTAGCATCCATGGTGGTATTCGTGGTAATGAACAAATCCACAAATCCATCTCTATTGACATCCGCACTAGCTACGCCTTGGGTCACAAATTCTTTAGTAATTTTTGCTATTCCTGCACTTGCTAAAATATCTTTAAAAGTGCCATCTTTTTGATTTAAGTAAAGGCGGTCTGTTCTTTTCCCTCCTGTTAAATATAAATCTTGATAGCCATCATTATTGATGTCTACTACACAGACTCCTCCACCTAAAAAACCATCTTTTACAGCAAATTGATGGTCGATGCCCGCTGATTCGGTGATATTGGTGAATTTGGTTTGGGCTTGACTAGTAAAAAAGACCGTTAATAATAATCCTAAAATCAGCAGTCTTCTGAAATTCATTTTTTTGAACACATAGTCACATAGTCCTTCACATAGTGAACATAGTTTTACGAGCTTCCTGTAATCCATAGCATCCAATAGACTATATGAACTATGTCTTTTTTCTACTATCTGACTATGTGTAAAAAAATAATTATTACCTAATTTCATAATTTACTTTTTCCAATTTAATTCATTCAGATGATTCGCTATTTTCTGCCCTTCTTCTAAACCAACTACATTATCCTGCGGCGTATGAATGCCGCCATAAAAACGAGAATCTGCCGTTTCTTCTGCCACTTTCCAAAAACTATCAAATGGTCTAGCAACAAAATCTACTTCTCGCACTTCATCTCTTTCTCTGTCTACATGTGCACTATCTACAAAACTAAAATCATTGCCGTATAAATCAATCATAATAGTAGCCGCAGTTGCTGCCTGAATTGCATGTCCAGAAGGAAAAGCAGGGAAAGGTGGGTCAGGCCAAAAAGATTCCCATTCCACATCAATAAATTTTGGGATAAAGGTATTCGGCCGTTCAGAGAAGAAATCGTATTTCCATTTCCAACATTTGATAAAAGCATCGGCTACTCCCATTCCTGTACGGGCATAAGTTTCAGCGCATTTTATTAATGAAGGGTTTTTAGTTTTAATTCCAATCGTGGCTATATAATAAGAATGACCAGGGGGTGTAAAAGTATCATCAGGGTCATCTCCCCACCAAAGCGCTGCTTCTTTTTCTGCTTGGGTCAAACTTAAATCTTTTTCATAAACGGCTAAAAATTCCTGATAATAGGCAGAAGTTTTTGCCGTATCATACCGAATAATTTCTGGATTGGGAATCGCTGCATTTTTAGCCACAAAAGTTCGATTCTTACCCCAATGCGGATGCAGTGGATGGTGGCTAAAAGACTGGGCAAATAAAGGCGGTTTCCAACTGCCAGGGAAATCTGGATGCACCATTTCTTTATCGAAATTTTTTAAATAGCCTCGATGTCCTCCGTCTGTTTTGGACCATTCAAAAATACTTTGGGCAATACTTTTTCCATAGGCTACTGAGCGCTCGATAACCATTTCATCGCCAATTTTTATAGCCATACTATTTAAAAGTAAATTTTCAAGGCTATCTATTTTTACTTTATTAGAATCTGCTGTCTGGATATAAATACTTCTTAAAATCTCTGCTTGTCCTGCATTTAAAGCTAGTTGCCAATTATATTTCACATCTGGTTCTGGCAAAGGAAGTTTTTCTAATTCATTCAATTGACCTACCAAAGAATTATAGTCTTCATATCCGTGGACAATGGATTCGTACATAGTCAAGCCAATATAGCCTAGGCAACGAGAAGCAAAAGTAGGAGAATTGGCAGGGGTGTATTGGGTAACATGAAGGGTCATTTCTGCCCATTTAGTAGCTATATTTTGTTCGGTTATCTCAACCGTTGGTGTTTTGGTACATTGGAAAAAGAGTAGGCATAAACAAAAGCAGAAGCTTAGTTCGTGAATAGTCTTTCTTTTATTAACACCAATTTTAATTCGTTTAAAAAAAGGAAAAAAATTAGCCATTAGGTGAGCTACTTTGTTCATAAATTTATTTCAATTTAAAGTAGAAGTATCTATTTTTAAAATGTTCAATACAGGTCAGGAGACCTGTGGATAGTCGTTTCTAGTCTGGAGACTAGAAACATCAGGTGCCGATATTCCTAGTCCTCCAGACTAGGAATCGCTATCTAATCGTCTCCTGACGACTCCCACTTTGAGCGCTTCCAAGTAATTAATTCAAGATGCACACCAAGCGGAGTTTGGCGCTACAGAAACCATCAATTCAGTTCATAAGTAACTACAGCGTGCTCATTTATTCCAAATAGCAAACGATTTTCTAACAACAAAACACTTTGCACATCGCCCTTTATGACTAATCCAGATTCCGTCTGATTAATATATTCAAAATTTCCTTGTCCATTCCCTTTTAATAATACGCCATAATTGGCATCTGATTTGCCCATCCGTAATTTTTGATGACTATTATTTCCGCAAAGGAGCATATCGGCTTGACCGTCTTTATCCACATCTAAAATTTGGATAGCGTTTATAGGTGCATATTGGGCTTGAATCGGTAGTGCTTTCAAATCATATTTTCCAGTAGCATTGCTTAAAAACAAACTAGTTGATAAGTGATTAATTGATTTTTTTTGCGCATCCGCTAATTCTTTAGGGCTAAAAATAGTTTCCATCGTTGCATCCGCATAACTATCAAAACTGGTATATTTTGACCGTAAATGCGCTAACTGCCCTAGCAATTCATCCCGCATTACATCAGGATAATTTTTACCTTCTTTGTAATAATTAAAGAAAGGGTCTATTGAACTATTTTTATCAAAATCTTTATAAACCAGTTCTGCGGGTTCTTTTGGAGAAACTTGGAAAGCATTATTGGCGCCTTGATTCCCCACTACAAAATCTGGTTGTCCGTCTTTATTAAGGTCAGCAACCGCAATCGTATTCCACCAACCTTGATAATTTCCATCCAAATACTTCGTCGTTTCATTGACTAGTTTTCCATTTTGATTGATAAAAATAGAGATAGGCAACCACGCTCCTACTATGACTAAATCTTCTTGTTCATCTTTATTTATATCTACAGCAACCATAGCTGTAATTTTTCCAAAATGTTGTAAATCAGGTGCAATGGTTGTAATAGCATCCGTAAATTGCCCTTTTCCATTATTAATCAAAAAGTGATTAGGGGAAGTTTCTGGGTATTTCCCAGGTATTGTAGCACCTGCTACAAAAATATCTAGATGCCCATCTCCATTTATATCCATGGTTTCGACGGTTTCTGTCCCCTGCAACATTTTAGGTAATGCACTTCTACTAAAATTCCCTTTCCCATCATTGAGGTACAAAATATCTGATAAAATAGGATGATTCGCTGGATAATCATGATAACCACCATTGGCTACATATATATCTTGGTGACCATCCCCATTGGCATCAAAAATAGCTGCGTCTGTACTATGGCTTTTGGCATCCCTTCTCGCCAATGTTTCAAAAGTAGGGCTTGACTCAAATCCTCCACTTGTATTGCCTAAGAAAATTCTAGCTATAGCTCCATCTGTTCCACCAATAAAAATATCTAGTAGGCCATCTCCATTCAAATCCCCTTTTTTTAGGTCAGGGCCTTCATGTGATAATTCGCTAATTAATAATGGTTGTCGGTTAAAATCTCTAATAAAGCTCTTAGGACTTTTATAAGCAACGGGTGATTTTATTCGTTTAAAAATAGAAACATCAAGCTTTTTCCTTTTGGTCTGTTTTTTTGCATTGGCTTCAGAGAGTGTCAATTTTTGATTCACAGCAATATTGGTCAATATTTCTTGATACCCACTTTGCCAAGTAATCTTTAATTCATCAATCTTTAGTTGATTACCTAAGCCAAAATGAATGATTGGTGTAATGGAAGATAGATAACCTCTTGCTGTAAATTGCTCCTTCGTTTGTGTTTGGTCATCGGTATTAATCGTGATTTTAGCGCCAATACCTTGAGGGTTTTGTTTACTTCCTTTTAAATCAATTTGCAAATAATTCCCTCCTTTTTCATTGCTCTTATTCTCATAAATAAAAGCAGGCTTATTGACATTATTCACTATAATTTCTAAATCGCCATCATTATCCAAATCGGCATAAGCTGCACCATTACTATTGGCTATTTGCTGCATTCCCCAATTTCGAGTCACCTTAGAAAAACGAGTACCGCCTTCATTTTTAAAGGCATAATTAACCACATCAGAGGAAGGCATACTATTAATTAATTCCATGACATCCGTTCTTTTCAAACGACCTTTACTTTTGGTAAAATCCTCCATGTACTTAATAAAATCCAAGTTGGTATAATCTCGATGATAGCCATTCGTCACATATAAATCTTTCCAACCATCATTATCGTAATCTGCCAATAAAGCCGACCAACTCCAATCTGTTTTATCAATACCCATTAATTGCCCAATTTCGCTAAACGTGCCATTTCCATTATTGGCATGCAGCATATTCCGCATGTATTGATGGTGGAATCCACTCCGAATATTTAAGTCAAATTTGGCGTAATTATCTGGAGCGACTAATAATTTTTGTCGATGATTATCTTCTGGTAACATATCCAAGGATAAGATATCGGACAATCCATCATTATTAATATCCGCCACATCATTACCCATAGAAAAATGGCTGGTATGCCCCATGCTTTCACCTAATTTATCGGTAAAAGTGCCATTTTTATTATTGAGGTATAAATAATCAGGAATGGTATAATCATTAGAAACATAAAAATCTGCCCATCCATCATCATTCACATCCGAAATACCAATGCCCAAACCATAACTTAATCCCGAACCACTAATCCCCGCTTGCTCCGTGACATCTTTAAATTTGCCGTTCGTCTGTTTAAAAAGTCTCAGTCCTCGTAAGGGGTCAGGAATTTTAATAATCTTAGCTGTCTGTACTTCATTTAAAACAGGTAGCGACTGTGGGCTATGATTCAATAAAAGCATATCCAAATCTCCATCTCTATCATAATCAAAAAAGTAACCCTGATTGCTAAAAGCGGGGCTATTTAAACCATATTGTGCAGCTTTCTCCTCAAAAATCGGTATATTTTCTGCATTATTTCCTTGATTGATGAATAGCTGATTTTGCCTTTTAGCATCTGGTAATGCTCCAGAATAACAGATATAAATATCTAGTTTCCCATCTCCATTGACATCCGCATGGGTTACCCCTGTTTTCCAAGGACCAGGTCTACCTCCCGCTTTAGCTATTTTTGTTACCTCCTCAAATTGTAGATTTCCTTTATTAAGATATAATTTATTTTCCGTCATATTGGACGTAAAATAAAGGTCTATCAATTCATCTCCATTAAAATCACCCGCTGCTACTCCACCACCATTATAAAAATATTCGTAGAGTAAGACATTGGTGTTTAAGCCTTCGGTAAGGGTATTTTGGAAATTGATGTTTGTTTGGGTGGGAGTTAGTAGTTCAAATTGGGGATTTTGAGGTAATGATTTAGAAGAAATATCAACCGAAACAGGAGGTTTATCTTGGCAAGAATAAAAAAATAGCAGGAATAAAAATATAGGCTTGTTAAGTGTAAGTAATTTGCTCAATTTCAAATTTTAAAGTTCATGACTAAGCTGCAAGTCGAATATCTTTTAATACAGAAATACCACTTTCGTTCTTTTGGAATTCTATTTCAACCGTATCGCCAAGAAAATATCTAATCAATTGAACAATTTGTTCTTTGGATACAGAAAAAATGAATGTTTTTCCTGATTTTTTATCCTGAATAATAATTTGATTTTTATTCAAATCAGCAGCAGATAAAACACCAGACACTAAATGAACCTTTTCTTTATGAATATTTAAGTTTAACTTTTCCTCTATATTTTGTTTAAGGTCTTCTAATTTCGATAATTCGTAATTATCAGTAGGTATTTTCAAACCAAGTTCAGTCAATCTAAGGGCTTGCTGATAATAGCCACATTTCGTAGCTAACCAACCAGCATTTCGCAATAAAGAGGCCTTCCAAAGAAAATCATTATCACTCTCTAATTGAGTAAATTTATTAGCTGCATAAAGTTCCAATTCATAAGCTGCTTTTAAATAAGTATTATAGACCGAATTATCTCCATCTTTAGCTTTTTTCAATCTAGCCAAATCTACTAAATCCATTGCAGCATTATGAATATGTAGTATAGTATCAATCATTTTTTACAATTTTAGATTTTGGACCACTAAATTCAGTAACAATAATATATGCGGGTAAGTTTCCTAATCTTTTTTCTACCTGCTCTACTTTCTTTCGTACTCTTACTTTAACCGTATTAGTAGGTGTCTCAGAAAAAATTCCTGATACTTCAAGAACTGCTTTAATCTCCAGTTTTTCAGCAATGCCAATTTTATAATCTGTTTTCTCTCCTTGAATATTTCTTTGTAGTATCTCAAGGTTTAGCATCAATTTTATAAGTAATACTGATAAACCTGTAGCACCATATTCAGCAGCTTCTTAGTGGGTCATTCCAAGACTGTTTCATTTGTTCAGTCAATTTATCAGACCAAACTAGCTTTAAAGTATTATTAAATGCTCCACTAATAGTTAAAATAGTCCCCGATGTATGTCCATTTGTCATAAGACAATAAACCAAGGCTTCTAAATAAAAACCTGCTACTTTTGGAGTAAGTCCTTTTTGCCCTTCATTCAGTATGTCTAAATTTAGTTTCCTCATAATTAATATTACTCAACCTCGAAATTAGTCTTATTTTTTGAAAATCTCAACGTTTTCACAGTAATAAAGTAAAGTCCTTCCAATTCTTAGATATCTTATAATGGGTATTAAATTGAAACAGGGTGGCTATTCAAAATAGCCACCCTGTTATTTATTTTATCATTAAATCATGGTGATTTTTAAAATCACCATGATTTATGTAATTAGTGACGACGCAGGAATAAATTGAGCCACATTACTTGTTCTTATTTCCTTCTAAGAAACCTTTAAAAAGCCTTATGTAGCAAAGCTATATGCGGTTTTTAAAGCCTCCTTAGAATAAAAAATAACTGCGTACTCTGACACACTTTATTTCTACCTCGTCACTTAGTAACCAGGATTCTGGACTAATTGTGAATTTCTTTGAACTTCATCTCTACTAATTGGACGATAGTACATTCTATCTAACCAAGTTCTAGTTTCGACGTCTGTGTTAATGAATACTTCATAAGAATAATCATAAACCTCAGGATCGTAGCGATAAGGAACATGTGGAGATTGACCAGCTTTTAAAGTCGCTCTTACGTTCATTGCCTCTGCTCCTCTGCCTAAAGTAGTTGGTGCAACTAACCATCTTCTAGCATCGTGATAACGGTGTTCTTCGTATACCAATTCTACTCGACGCTCATTGCGGTATCTTTCTAATAATGCATCACCTGCATCATCAATAGCAGGCATACCCGCACGGAAACGAATTTTATTTAACCAATCTCTAGCAGTTGCCTCATCTCCTGTCTCTAAAAGTGTTTCCACATAATTTAAAACAACTTCTGTGTATCGAAGGAACGGGTAAGGAATTGCTTGACCAGAAGATAAATTATCTTGAACTCCAGGGTCTGGGTCTGTAAATTTCCGAGTGTAGTAAGCTGTTCTACTACCATTCCAGTTTTCAATAGCAGACTCTCTTGTGTCGATTCCATTGATTAACCCTCCAGCGCCGTCATCATAAGCTCCTGATTGAATCTGATTAGCTGGATCTAAAGCTGCTACATCAGATGGTCTTGGTTTCCAATCTGCACCATCATACAATACCGTTCCATAAAACCGAGGATCTCTATTTGCGTAAGGAGTAGCTGCATGATCTGGATTATTCCAATCAAATTGACTACCGTCTAGCATTTCATAATCATCCACTAATTGTTGAATCGGTGTATTACCAGCCCAGTTATGATATCCATTAGGACCATTATTAATCCCGTTATGCAAGCCACCTAATGGCCAGTTCGATTCTTGAGTAAAATCAATCGTTGCACTTCTATCAAAAATCATATCTTCTCCTCCAGCAGGGTCAGCTGATGCACTACCACCACCCATTGCAAGGGCAATATAATTAGCTTGTCCTTCAGCAGCAGAAACTGGTGCACCTAAGTCTAACTTGTAACCACTACCTGCATCTAAAGCTGCTTTTGCCGCAGTTTTAGCTGCTTGCCATCTACCTTCCTGTCCACCAGAATAAGCAAATATATCACCAGCCATATCACCAGAAACGTTTGAAGCATCATGTAAATCACTTGCCGCATACATTAATACTCTTGCTTTCAAGGCTAAAGCAGCTAAACTAGTTGCTCGACCAGAAGTACGACCAACACCATCTAATAAAGCAGCTGCTTTATCTAAGTCAGCTACAATAAAATCAACAACTTCTGAATAGGTATTCCGAGAAACGCTATAGTCTTCGCCCAAACCATAAGGGCGGTCAATAACTGGTACACCGCCATAAAATCTTAATAATTGTTGGTAGTAATAAGCTCTTAAAAAATGTACTTCTCCAGTTAAACGAGTTTTCACGCCTTCATCTATAGTCGCACCAGGCAATTCTTGTAAAGCAATATTTGCTTCTCTAATTGCTAAATACATACTTCCCCATTCGTAACTAGGACTCATGTAAGCCAAGTTAGTAGGACTCTCTGTTCCTTCATTCACCGGAGGAATAGGTCGACCTGAGTGCGTATACAAAGCTTCATCCGAGTAAGAGGATAGTCCATATTCTTCAAAACCACCATACTCTAAGAAAGCGTACACACCGTAAACATATGCTTCGGCTAAAGCCGCATCTGACCAAGTAGCATCACTAGAAATTTTATCCAGTGGTTGTGTGTCTAGAAAATCTTGACTACAAGACACCGCAAAAAGTAGCACTGCTAATAGGCATCCAAAGAGGGATACTTTACTGATGTTCTTCATAATTATTTAATTTTAATAGACAGGATGCTAAGATTCTGAAAAATTTACAAGGTAGTTTGATACTATCTTGCTTTTATGCATGAATCTTAACAATAAGTCTAATTTTTATAAGGTTAAAAATGTATTTAAGACAATAAAGATATTTAGAATATTCTTTCAATAAATCAAATGAATGTAAAATTTATACTTGATTGTCGATACAAATACAAAAAATTTAATGGAAATTTAGAAAGTAACGTTAAAACCAAAGTTCAATACTCGGTTTTGTGGGTAAAAAGTTCCGCTGCCATTTTCTACCTCAGGGTCATAAATATCTTGTTTTGCCCAAGTAACTAAGTTAAAAGCATTCACAAAAACTCTAAGATTTTCTAAACCAGCATTTTTTAAAGCACCACCCGTTAAGTTATATCCTAATTCAATATTCTTAATTCTGATATAATCTTTATCAAATAAGAAATAAGTATTATTTCCAAAGTTGCCACCTGTATAATAAGTATCTCCTCTAGATGCCAATCTCGGGTGCACAGCACTTGGATTGTCAATTGACCAACGGTTATCATGACTATACTTTAAGAAGTTACCAATATCACCAGACTCCGTTTGGATAGGTAATTTTGCACCAGTAGCACCTTGTAATAAAATAGAGAAATCAAATCCTTTGTATTCCGCTCTAAAAGTAGCCCCAAAATTAAATTTAGGAATGATACTTTCATTCAAACGAACTTGGTCATCTCCATCAATTTTACCATCACCATTTACATCATTAAATCTTAAATCGCCAGGAATTAACTGTGGTGTTACTGCACTATAATCTACCGTATTGGCTTCGATTGCCGCTTGGTCAATAAATGCACCATCTGCTTCATATACTATGTAAGAACCGATTGGATTCCCTTCTTGTCTTTGATAATCAGGTGCTCCAGGTACTTCATCTAAGAAAATAACTTCATTTTGTGCGAATCCACCATTTACCCCAGCAGACCATTTTAAATCACTACCTTGACCACCATTATAAGTTAAAGAAAATTCAAAACCTTGATTCCGAACTTCTCCTGCATTTTCAGGCGGTAATAAAGTACTGATACCAGACGAAGCAGGCGTAGAACCTGTTTTCTGAATCAAAATTTGGTCTCTATTGTTATTGAAGTATTCTAAAATAACATCTAAACGACCGAATAAACTTGCATCCAGTCCAAAGTTAAAGTTCTTGGCACGCTCCCAAGTAAAGTTAGGGTTTGCCAAAGCTGTTTCTTCCAAAGTAGCCACAACTTGGTTACCAACAGGGAATTGATTAAAACCATAAGTAGATAGGTAAGCAAATTCTTGTAAGGCTCCATTAAAGAAAACTTGGTCATTCCCCATTTCTCCGTAAGAAGTACGTAGTTTTAAGTGATCAACCGCACCAACATTAAACCATGGTTCTTGACTAACATTCCATCCTAACAAAAGGCCAGGAAAGAAACCAAAACGGCTATCTCTTGGAAAGATGTAAGAACCATCGTATCGCCAAATAAATTCTGCTAAGTATTTCTCTTGGAAATTATATTGAACCCGACCATAATATCCCAATCTTGCTCTTTCAAACGCACTACCATTTGTCGCTTGTTGAGCTGCTCCACCTGCAAATAATTGGTCAATGGCAGGAGAAATGAAATCTCTTCTAAAAGCAGAGAAAAATTCCCCTTCAAATCGCTCTTGGGTAACACCAGCTAAAACATTTAACTTATGACCGCCGTCAAGGTCTTTATCATAATTCAACATAGCGGTTACATTGGTATTTAAACCACTAAAAGAACTTTGTGATAATTGCGGACTTTTAAAGTTTGAACGGATATTTCCTTCTAATTGGGGATTACCGTCCGCTCCTAAAGTTTGTCTATCCCAGAAAAATAATTCCCAAGGTGTTTGCCATAACTTAGTAGTCGAATTTAATTTGTCAGCAGAACCTAATAAAGTCAATTTTAAGCCATCAATCCATGGATTCGTAATATCTACAGAACCATTAAACTGAATATAATCAGAAGGGCTTCTTTCATAACCTGTAGCATTCGTTGTAACAACTACTGGTTGTTGACCATTTTCAATATCTGGTCCTGGTAAGCCATTAGGCCATATAGCAGGCTCGTTTGGGCGACCTCTCATCAGCATTCTAAAAATAGCCCCTTCACCCACTGTAGGATTATTTCTATCTTCTCTTCTTAAGTGCATGCCTAAGTTCGCCTTTACATAATTATTTAACTTGGCATTTAAGTTAATTCGACCACTATATTGTTTGTAGAAGGTAGCAGAATTATTATAAATAGCATCTTGGTCGGTAAAACCTAAAGAAGCATAATAACCTATATCTTCTGATCCTCCACTTATCCCTAAGTGATGTACTTGTTGTGGTGCCCACTCTCTAAAAGTAGCCCCAAACCAATCTGAATCAGGAAATCCCCAAGGATCAGAACCATTGCCATGTGCTGCAACCGCCGCAGGGCTAAATTGCGCACTCAAACTACCAACACCAGCAGTTGGAGAATCATACGTACCAGTAGATTTGATACTTGCCGAAGCTGCGCCCCATTCACTGGCAGGCACCCCTCTATAAATCGGCAATTCATTCATAATATTAGCATACTCTACTGCATTTGACATCGTAGGTACTACCGTTGGTTGCGACCAACCTTGGTTAAAGCTATAGGAAATTTTAGTTTTTCCCGCTTTACCTTGCTTAGTCGTCACGATAATTGCGCCATTCGCCGCTCTAGCTCCATAAATAGCTGCAGAAGCATCTTTCAATACAGAAACAGATTCTATATCCTGTCCTAGTAATCGAGACAAACCACCTGCTCTATCAGGAATTCCATCAATAACTATTAGCGGGTCACTGTTTCCAAGCGTATTCGTACCTCGAATCCGAATAGAGGCATTGTCATCGCCTGGTCGTCCACTATTTTGAATAACAACCAATCCAGGCAAACGTCCCGCTAAAGCAGTTCCTAAGTTGACAGAAGGAGACGCTACTAAAATATCTCCTTTTAATTGGGCTACCGCACCAGTTACCGTCGCTTTTTTCTGAGAGCCATAACCTACGACTACAACTTCATCTAAGAGTGAACCCGCTGCCATGACTATATCCATAACAGTAGATGCGCCTACTGTTGATTCCTGCTCCGCAAAGCCCGTATAAGAAAAAACCAATACATCACCAGTGTTCGCAGTAATCGAATAATTACCGTCAAAATCAGTAATGGTACCAGTTGTCGTACCTTTTATGAGAATATTTACCCCAATCAGTGGCTCTCCACCATCTTCGTCCGATACTGTACCAGTAATCGTCGATTGGCTGAAAGCACTAGTGGTAAATAGCACTCCTAAAAGAAATAAGAAGTGTTTTAAATTTTTTTGGTTCATACGAAAAAGATTTTGATAATTCAATAAGTTTAGTTTCACTAAGAGCTTGTTGAGGATTTATCTTTTGGGCTAAAAAAGCGTCTTTTTTATCTCCAAAAACAAATGCTCAAGAAGCTCTGATAAATTCATTAAGCTAAATCTAAAACATAGTAATTTTTTCAAGCATTCCAAGTAAGTATTTTCTACTATTTCCTGTAAGTATTGTATAAGGCAGATTAAAATGCGTAAAAAGTACGCTTATAAAATTAAGTAAAAATTTTTGCGTGTTTTTTGTTAAAAACACCTCAATTATTTTTATAAAAATACCGCCTTGATTATTTTATTTATGGTACTAATTCGACTGTATTTATCCTTCGATAATAAGTTATTATTGGCAAGTTTGCTTTTTGGAAATTAGACTAAAGGCGAATATAGGAAAAAAAACCAATTAACTGTATATCTCCAAACAAAATTTTATTTCAATTAAAATTAGTAAGCCTGTACTAAATTTTATAAATATAAAGAAATTGAATAATATAGTTAATTTCGTGTAACAAAATATAGTCCTCCTCCTTATGCAAACTTTAGCTGAATCGCTGCCCCACCGCCTGGTTTCAGTTGGATTTTTAATTGGTCATCTGGATTAATTTCCTTTTCGAGAAATTGGTAATCTACTGCATTTCGGTGAGCATTTACACCATCTATAAATAACTTAGCTTTATATTTTCGTTTTTCTAAAAAAGAAAAATCAATACTAATTTCTCTTGCCGTCCAATTTGTTAATGCACCTATATACCAATCATTTCCTTTTTTCCGAGCAATTACTACATATTCTCCCACCTTACCGTCCAAAGCTATACTTTCATCCCATATAGCAGGAACTTCTCCAAGGAAAGCTAAAATATCAGGGTATTGTTCGTAAGCAGTCGGGGCATCACAAAACATTTGCATCGGACTATAATAAACGACGTACATCCCCAATTGATGGCATCTAGTACCATGACTCATTGGTTGATGATAGTCTGTAAAAAATTTCCCTTTAATGGAATTTCGCATAGAACCAGGCGTATAATCCATTGGCCCAACCACCATTCTGGTATAGACTAAATTGACATTATGGTCTGGCGTCTCGTCTTTATCAAACTTATTATACTCATTACCTCTTACTCCTTCGTAATTAATTACATTTGGATACATTCGATGTAATCCAGTTGGTTTGCTACAACCATGAATATTGACTAATAATTTTCGTTTAGCTGTTTCTTTAGCAATTCGTTCATAAAAATTAATGGCGTATTGGTCATCTCTGTCAATAAAATCTACTTTCACACCTGCTACGCCCCATTCCACAAATTGGTCTAAAGCCATTTCCATCTGTCGGTCAATCGTATGCCAAACCGCCCATAAGACAATACCAACACCTCTTTTTTTAGCGTACTTAACCAAATAAGGCACATCTATAGTTGGCTTTTGTAATAATAAATCAAAAACATCAGACCAGCCTTCATCTAAAATCACATACTCTAAACCATTATTCGCCGCAAAATCTATATAGTATTCGTAGGTTTTATTATTGACACCTGTTTCAAAATCAACGCCTATCAAATTCCAATCATTGAACCAATCCCAAGCTACTTTTCCTGGTTTAATCCAAGCGGTTGGAATGGCACAAGGACGTGCTAATTTATAGACCAAATCACTATCTACTAATTCTTTATCTTCGCCAGCAATCACCATTAAGCGCCAAGGGAAATTTCTAGTCCCATCTGTTTCTGCCAAATAGTCTGCTCGTTCCGTTACTCGATTATTAAATTGGCACAAACCTCCCAATTCCGTTTTAGTAGGATAAGCAGGAAATAAACCTTGCATATCAAACCGATTATTATTACCAATTCTTTGGATATACATGCCTGGATAATCAAAAACATCAGATTCTGCTATCAGTATTTTAGCGGGTGCCTGCTTCACCAGTAAAGGAAGGCTAATAAACTCCGCCTCTACAATTTCAGAAATATTATAACTGGTATATAATTTTTCATAGGATGTTTGGAAATCTCCCACTACATGCGCCAATAATGGGGCATCTGCTCGAAAACGATAAGCTACGGTTTCTTGCTTGATTTTTATTTTATTAGGAAAAGTCGTTTGAAAACGGTAGGCCACTCCATCATCATAGACTCTGAATATCAAGTTATAGTTACCCTCCATTTTCAAGGTTAATTCTTGATATTGGTCCTTGATTTTACTGCGAATGCCCCAAGTAGTAGAAATGATTTCATTCACCATTTCAAATTCTTCCTCTTTTACCTTTGGAAAATGTCCTAGTATTCCGTGTACTCCCAAATCCATAGATAAAGGAGAATACCATAACACATTGTCTTTTTTATAATCTACTGCATAATAGACTTTATCCGTCATTTTCACCTTAAGCGTTATCGCTTCGTTGGGGGAATGAATTTTGTAAAAGTCTAATTCTTTTTTCATAAAAATGTAGTTAATACTTAATTATTTAGCAAAGGGCTTAGCGCATGGGCCAGCGACAACAGCGAATCTATATTCGCTGCTCCAAGCGTCGGAAAATATAGATTTTCCATTGTCTGTCCTAAAATTGAGTGTCCAACTTTAGACGGGTAGCCAGTCAACCCTTTGCCCTACGCCCAATGCTCTTTGCTGAATAGTAACGTTAATACTTAATTTGGAATTCAACATTTAATCCAGTAGGAAATTACGCCCACAAATAGTAATAGTTTAAATACAATTATTAAAAATCAAAGGTAGGGATAAGGGAAGCTTATAAATTTCTGAAAATTTAGTTAATATTTCCGAAAAAGCACACTTATATTATTTTTCTCCTTTTATTTTATAATTGGTTGGTATATTAGCCAATGAATGCAGTAGAAATCAATAAGTTCTATGGAAAATTTATTAAAAAATAGGCATTTAAGAAATGAATTAGCTAGGGCAAGAAACTGTCCAAGTGACCAGTATGTATTTATAGAACATCATAAACCAAGAGCGCGCAAAAGTCCTTATCATTTTCATCCCTCTATAGAAATTAACTATCTGCACGATTGCGATATGACTTATTCTTTTTCTGGAAATGAATTTGAATTGAAACGCCAGAGAATCTGTGTATTTTGGGCGGCTTATCCACATCGGGCAAAAGAAGTCAATGAAAACGGTTCGATTACGAATGCCTATGTTTCCCTTTCAGAATTCTTACGATGGCAAATCCCATCAGATTTTATCAATCAAATACTTTCAGGTGCGGTATTGGTGAGTAAAACGGTATCAGAAAATGACCGTTTAATGGTAGAACGATGGCAAAAAGAGAGAAACCACACGAGTTCTAATTGGCAACGAATGCATGTAATGGAAATACAATGCAGACTCAATCGCTTAGCTATTGAAGGTTGGGAAATATTACTTCCACCTCATCGTACACCAGGAAAAAATATTATTGGATTAAGTGCCGTTACACAATTTGAAAAAATGCTGCGATTTATTTCCAGTAATTTTCATCAACGACTTACCGTAGATATGATAGCTAAAGTTGGAGGTATTTCTCGCAATTATGCGATGTCCTTATTTAGAAAAATACTAGGCAGTACGATTAAAGAACACCTTACGGATATCAGACTTTTTCATGCAAAAATGCTTTTGGTTGATACCAATGATAAAATTTTGTCTATAGCTATGG
>JBGCFJ010000452.1:0-7709 GCA_045106885.1 Saprospiraceae bacterium | reverse complement strand
GTTATTTACGTTAACTGAATTTAATATTTTTTATTTTATTAAAATTAATTTTATACTTTTTGTTTTTATAAAATACGAAAAAGCAATTAAAACTAGTCTAAATCTTTTTTTTACAAAAAATATTACCGAAACCCAAGTTATTATCTAGTAAAAATACACTTAAATTCCAGAATCAAACACAAATAAGATGATGGATAGGGCAATTTGTCTTTTTCAAGCAAAAAAATTCCTCCGACAAAATAATAGTTTGTTGGAGGAACGAACAAAAGAGATTAAATGATTTTTTTAAAGCAGTGGTGAATATAATACATTAATTTTAATTTCATATTAAAATAATTCTATTTATTTTAATATTGTTCTGGTCTTACT
The DNA here is from genome assembly GCA_045106885.1 of Saprospiraceae bacterium. Lineage (GTDB taxonomy): Bacteria > Bacteroidota > Bacteroidia > Chitinophagales > Saprospiraceae > JAFMDF01. Next base: position 7,340 of record JBGCFJ010000452.1, on the reverse strand, counting down.
GAAAAAAGGTGTCGGACACTTTGATTTAATAAAATACAGATATTTTAATTATTAAAATCGAATCATTTATATATAATAAGTGTCCGACACCTGTTCCAAAATCGACCTTTTTTCAGTAGAACCTTGTTCTTTAACTGTTAGTTTTATCGTGTCTAACAGCGGCAAAAATCACCGCCGCAACCAAACAGCAGGATTCATCCGTTGCTTCCCCTTCCAAATTTCCAAATGTACTTCCGAATAGCCATTTTGGTTATTTTTTCCAGCTGTTCCGATTGCTTGTCCACTAGTGACCGCCATGCCTTTTTTCACCTCAACAGTTTCTAAATTAGAATAAACCGAATAATAATCGCCATGCTGAATAATTAAAGTATTTTGATAGCCTGGCACATATTGGATGCCAGCGACTTGTCCATTATAGATAGCATTGACGTTATTACTGCGGGTAGCTCGAATGTCAATCCCATTATTGGTGATTTGTACTTGCTTGTGAATGGGATGGTTTTGTTTGCCGAAATGTCGGGTAATTATGCCATCTTGGACAGGCCAAGCTAACTTTCCTTTTTGTTGTTTGAAAGCAGTATTGGAAGCCGTTATGTTGGAGGGACTTGGGTTAGTAGTTTTATTATTAGGTGTATTTTTGTTGGTGGGCGCTGTATTCACTCTATTTTTGCTAACCCTACTTTTGATTTCTTTGGCAATCATGTTTTCAATAACAGTAGATAATTTTCGGTGGGCTACTCGTTTTCTACTAATTAACTTAGAGATTCTGCTTTCATCCGCCTTCAGTCCTTTAAGTAAATTATCTTTTAAGCCCAATTCTTTTTGCAATAATGCTTGTTGACGTTCTGTCGTCAATAATAAATCTTCTAACTCTACTCGCTTAATTTCCAACCCGTTTAACTTTTCTGTCAGTGAAGTTCTTGTTTCTAGAATTAAAGCAGCTTGTTTTTTTCGATATTCATCGTATTGCTGGATATATCGCCAGCGTTTTAAGCCATCGCTTAAGCCTTCGGAGGAGAATAAAAACAATAGTTTATTATCATTTATTTTATTACGGTAAGCTTGCCTTGCCATTTCGCCATACTCTTGTTCTAATCGGTCCATATCCAATTGCAAGGCATTAATTGTGTTTGCAGTACGGTGGATACTTTCGTTCGACAAATCAATTTCTTGTTCGAGGGTTTCTACTAATTCTTGGCGTTGGTGGACTTGTCTGAGGATGGTATAATATTGGTCTAAAGCGGCTTGTTTATTTTTCTTGGTATTGGTTAATAATTTGGATGCTTTGCTTATTTCCGATAATAATTTTTGACGCTTTTCGGTGAGTTCTACTCTATTCTGGGCAATCATTAAAAACGGCAGTAACCATACTACTAAAAAAATGGTTATGCTGAAATTATTTTTATATGGCCCTTGGTATTGCATAATTTTTTTAAATTGAAATTCAGCAAAGGGCTTAGTGCAAGGGGCGGAGGCGCGTCAAACGGTAAATAGTTGAATAATTCTAAAGTTTACAAAGTGGAAATCTTTCAAATACAAATAGATTCCCCTTTGCCCTACGCCCAATACTCTCTGCTGAATAGTAATTGAAAATTAATACTATTTCTTCACCAACTTATACCGACTAGAAATAGAAAATTTTATCGTCTTTGGCACATTTAATTCTACCTTAGAAAACTTCATTTTGATACTGGCATTCCCTGTTTCCTCGCTCTCTACTTCAAATTGCCGATGGTGGGCAAATTGAAAGGCTGCTTCCAAAACAGGTGCATATTCTTCTAAAAAAATATTCAATTTTCTATCTCGTTCAACATCAAAAAATGCCATTTGTTCTAAGTTGTAAGATTGTCCGTTTAGGAAATAATCACTTTTAGTACGAACGCCATTATCGCCTGTTAAGTGGTATTGTTGATTGGCTATATTAGCAATTAATTTCTGTTTTTCAAAAAAATAAGGGTTCCCTAAAATAGCTGTTTGTAAGGCTTGGAACTGTCCAGGAAAGTTAAATTTTTCTTCGACTAGCTTTAAATCTTCCACGTAATACTCATGCTTTAGACGGTCTATCACATAAATTGAATCTGTCGTAATAAGAATTCTAAAGGCTTCTACTTTGATTTTTTTTATCCTCATCCAAATAACGCTATCTTTTCGCATTCTAATATCAGCATTAAATGTTCGAGTTTGGGTAGGATCTTTATAGGTTATTTTCGCCCTAGCACTTAACCACTCTACATCTAATGTTTGAGCATTTAACTCTTTCTGCAAATATCTGACAGAGCGTTTTTTTAACTTAGTAGTGGCAGTATCGCCTTGCTGTAACTTGCGATTGGTACTACAAGAAGTTAAGATTAATAAGCTAAAAAGGAAGGTGAAAATCGTGTAAGTTCTTTGCAAAATATTTTTTTTGGGTCAATAGTCATTAGTGCATTGGTCATTAGAAAAGTTCGTCACTAATGACTAAGGAACGCGATAAAAATAAATTTATCTTTGTCAAAGGTTTCGTTAAATAAACGGTTCATTTTAAGTGTTTTAACTAAACCTTTGACTTTTAAAAAGGTAAATTTATTTTTATCTTACTACTAAGATACTTTTATAACGACCGATTCGCTATTTTTCGCTCCAAAGATGCGGATTTTTTATTAATTTCCAAGGCTTTTTTCCATTGTTTAATGGCGGCCTCTTCTTCTCCGTTTTGAAATAAGACATCTCCATGTTGTTCTAATAATACTGGAGACTTTGGATTAATTTTTAAACCATCTAGCACTGCACTTTTTGCTTTATCTAATTTTTTCTGTTGACTATAGGTATTAGACATTGCGGCATAAATATCAGTCGCCAAATAAGGGTCTTTGCCAGACATCATCAAAGCCAGATTATAAGCATTAAGCGCTTCTCCATAATCTGATTGCTGATTACTCGCTAAGCCATAATAATAATAAGACGCTCCTTGATTGGGAAATAAATCCATTGCTTCTTCTGAAAAATCAACTAAGTCCTTATATTTCCCTAATAAATAATGAATTTCCATAGCGTTTTTCCAAACAGGATAAACGGTATCATCCTCTTTTAAAGTCATTTTATATTGTGCCAAAGCAGCTTCCAAATCATTTACTTGATAGAGCATATCTCCATAAATGGAATAAGCTTTAGCCGCTGTTGAATGGGTTTCTGTTAATAACTTACCTAAATCTAGAATTGCTTGTTTGGTGGCAGGGTCTTTTTCATTCGCTACTGCACTCACATAAGGGACTAACTTCGCAATTTTAACATCAATTAAAACATTTTCTTTTTTGACCAACTGACCTAAAGTTTCTAAATACCCTAAATCATTTTGCTGATTCCCCGCATTATAAGATGCTAAGGCAATACTCGCTCTAGCGTCTTCTGGATTCATTCTAAGAATTTCTTCATAGATAACTTTAGCATTTTTTCTTGACTCAATTTGTTCAAAATATCGGGCTAAATTATGTTTGTACACTAAATTATCAGGAAAGGCAGCTGCTAGCTTAGCTAATTCTTTGGCAGCCGCTTTGCGTTTACCCATTTGGTGGTAAATTTTGTGCTTTCTTTCTGCTATATCTGAATTCACGCCTGTAATGCCTTCCAAATTATCAAAGACAATAATGGCTTTTTCTGCTTGTCCCGACTTTACTAGGAAATACGCCCATTGGTAATAATAATAATCGTTTTCAGGCTCTTTTTGAGCTAATTGTTGATATACTTTTGCGGCTTCTATATCTAGGTCATTCTTTTCGTGGAGTTGCGCTAAAAAAATTTTGTACCAACTATTGTCTTCGTCTAATTTAATAGCGGTTTTAATATTTTTTAAGGCTTTTTCACTTTCATCCAAAATATCATACACCTTAGCTAATTCATAATAGGGCGCAGGATTATTTCTATCTTTTTTCGTCACTTCTTCAAAAAGATAGGCTGCGTTTTCATACTTACGCAGTAATTTTTCCCGATTTGCTTCTATGAATAATTTCTGAATATTTACTTCTTCTTCCGTATACCGCTGCCCTTCTTGTGCCGACAAGCTACTTGTTTGCAACAAAAGAAATAATAATAGCGCTATTCCTAGCTTAAGCATCTTCATATAATTAATTTTTTCTCTGTAGTTTAGGCTTCTAGCCTGAGTAGTGAATTTATATTTATTACGACTCAGGTTAGCAGCCTAAGCTACTATTTATCAACGCTGATTTTCGGCTAAATTATTGTTAATTTACTAAAAATTAAAGCTAAAATCTTACCAAATACTTCTTTTCCATCTATATCAACCAAAGATGGGTAGAAATGGTTAGCTAAGCACTTTATTTTAACGAAACTTTATTTGTTACTATTCAACAAAGAGCATTGGGCGTAGGGCAAAGGGTTGACCTATTTGTACTTGAAATGTTTTCCTTTGTAAACCTTGAAACTATTATACTGTTTTACACCTCCGCCCCATGCGCTATGCCCTTTGCTGAAAAATTATCTTTATTTTTTTATGTTTTTTTCGATTAACAAAAAACAATATATGCTTATGCAACGGATAAAGTGAATGGTAGTTTTACCATTTTATCGAAAAAGATTTTTCCCCTCCAATTATTTTCCTATTTTCACGCCTAAGATAGAAGTCAGAGGTCAGACCGTCAATTTTATTGACTGTCAGAAGTCAGACGAAATAAGTACAAAATTTTAAACCTGGCTTCTTATCTGACAATGAAATGGTCTGACTTCTTAAAAACATTTATGTCAAGTTTTGTAAGAAGAGCTTTAACAGCTATCGTTTTTGTAATCGTGATGGTAGGTGGTGTCTATTTACACCCTTATACCTTTGTGGGGCTATTTGGATTAATCACGGGCTTATCTATTTGGGAATATTTAAATTTAGCCCTAGCTGAAACTAAAGGTCGGCGAGATGTCAATAGAAAATTTCTTGGTTTAATTTTAGGCATGTTACCATTTCTATTGGTTGCCTTACACCAGTTAAATGTAGTACAACACGAAAAATATACTTGGTTTGCAACCTTTCTGATGTTTCCCGTGATGTTTCTTGCTTTTGTTTATGAATTATATACTGCTTCCCAGAAACCTTTTGCTAATATTGGTATCCTATTACTCGGTATGGTTTATATCGGAATTCCTTTTGCCTTGCTGATTTTAATCGGTTTTTTAGATGGTCAATTTTCTCCCAATATCGTTTTTGGTTTATTGGGTATGACTTGGATGAATGACACAGGTGCGTATATCGTCGGTTCACAAATAGGAAAAACTAAATTATTTCCTCGAATCTCTCCTGGCAAAACTTGGGAAGGGTCGACTGGTGGTGTTGTCGTTACTTTTATAGTTGCTTATTTATTAAGTTTATTATTTACCGATTTACGTTTAATGGATTGGTTGATTTTAGCAGCTATTGTTTCTTTGTTTGGTTCCATTGGAGATTTAGTAGAATCTATGCTCAAACGAAGTCTAAACATTAAAGATTCTGGCAATTTACTGCCTGGGCATGGAGGTATATTAGACCGATTTGATGCTTTTATTTTCTTGTTACCTTTTGCAGCAGCTTATTTATTATTACTGAACTAAAAAATTCTAGTAATTATTAGTGCCGACGCAGGAATAAACTGAGCCACATTACCCCGATGAATCGGGGCAGGCATTGGGTGTTTAATATCCGTTGCCACTTAATGTAGAATGACAGCAAATAAGGTTACACAATAAAAAACAAAATCTGTATTATTTTAAATTCGTGGAAAAATTAAATTCGTGGGGGAAATCACTTAATAAATCTCAAGGAAAAATCCGTCCAAATTTGTTATACAATCCCAAGCACCCGCCGTATCTGCGCCTTAGTCTCACTAGGAAAATCAGCCCCCAAAACCCATTTACAATAACTAGTAGTCTCCGTCAACAACTGATCCTTATGCTTCCCAAAGCGCCAATAAACCAGTCCTTCTTTTTCATATAATTTCCCCGCAAAATCCACTCGTTTCAAATCGCCCGAACAAAAAGCCTCAATCTCTTTAGCATCCGAAGGCAACAAAGGATTCAATTCCAATTGTTTATTAAAAATTTTGATGGTCGCATAAATATCAATCAAAGCATCATGTGCGCCTTCCAATTCCTCGCCAGTATAGCGTTTGTAAGTAGCGCCTAAGGTATGTCCATTGACTTTTCGTTCAATTTTTAGGACATCAATAAAATTAGTCTCTGGCTCAGGAAAAGTAATCCCTGCTCGATTAAACTCTTCTATGAGTAGCGGTATATCAAAATTATCTGAATTATAGCCTGCCAAATCGCTACCTGCCAACCATGCCGCAAAACTCTTCGCAATTTGTTTAAATTTAGGTTTGTCTTTCACTTCAGCATCAGACACCCCATGCACCGCAGTTGCCCCAGGAGGAATAGGAATCGTTGGGTTAATCAATACATTTTTGACCTCTTCGCTGCCATCAGGCATCACTTTAATCGCTCCAATTTGCACAATGCGGTCTTTAGTAACGCTCACGCCAGTTGTTTCTAAATCGAAAAAGATGATAGGTTTAGGTTGGTATGCCATTTTTTTTCGGCGAAGATAGGTAGAATTTAGCAGCTCAGATAAAAATTATTAATTATCCTTTTAATGCCTCTGGAAATTTCAATCGCTTTAATAAAGGAATCCACCTTGGGTCCGAATGTAGGTTTTTGAATAATGGGTCAACAATCAGCATATTTAAATAATTCCCATCAAGCTGCTCTATCGAACGATTTAACCATTCAAATGCTTTATCCGAGTTTCTAAAAAAACTATAATGTCCAGCAATATGGTACGCATCTTTTTCACCGTATTTCTCTATATATTCATTGAGTAATTGATTCGATATATTCTTATTACCAAGTCCGTATTCAGCTAGAATTAAACTACGATATTTCCATTTTTCAATTTTTATCTTTACCGCCAATTCTTTTGCCCTTTCGAATTCTCTATGTAATGAATAATATTGGCTCAAGATATCTAGATAATCCTCTTCCATTTCAGGATAAGGAACATACATTTTTTGCAACATAGCAGTAGCTTTTGGATAGTCTTCTTTTAAATAATAAAGTTCTGCTAAGTTTTGAAAATTATAAACATATAAAGGATCTAATTCCATTGCTTTTTTACAGATTTCTATACCTCTATCTAAATACCCCATTCGCCCTAGATGAGCACCTGCGGCACTTAGGTGTAGAATCGGGATATTATCTTTTAAAAGCAATCTTTCCAATTGCTCTTTTTTCTTTTCAAAATCTAGTTCGCCTTCGTATAAAAGCACTTTACTAAAATTAGCTGTAGTTGAGGTCGAATCTAACAATAAAAGTTTGTTTAAATATAATTT
>JBGCFJ010000451.1:0-3925 GCA_045106885.1 Saprospiraceae bacterium | reverse complement strand
TCCCGTTTTTCATAAAATAAATAGCTTGTACCCAGAAATGCCTAATATTTGCGCTTTTGTTAATTTTAATATAGGAATCAGATCTTAATTTATTAAACGAATACGGCGCAAAAAAATATTGCCTTCTATAAGCTTTTAGTTCATCTAATATATCTATATATACTGCCCCACCTGTTCCTTTTAAATATTCGATTTCCCCAGTTAGATGCTGAAAAGCATGTGCCAGTTCATGAACAGCGTTGACGTAAGAATTAAATTCAATGATAATTGTTCCCTTTAAATCCATATACGTATAAGAAATATTCTCTTCGTTAAAACTAAAGGTAAATTTTTCAGGACTAGCCTCTAGTTGCGTAAGTTCTCTTTCTGTTTGTTGCATTTCCTCAAATCCAAGTTTTGCTTCTTCTGCTTTTTCTAAAAAAAAATCCGATTTTCTCACATTACTATTCGCTAATTTCCGTTTTGCTTTCCTTTCATATTTATCAATTTTTCTCGCTAAATGCTTTTTACGATCATTTATTTTTTTACGCAATTTAACCACTACTTTCTGGTCATCTGGGCTTGCCCATTGCCTAATTCCATCCACTAAATATCCAGCTTCTAATCGTCTTGGTTCAAGCCGTTTCCAAGCTATTGACTTTTGCTCCTTAAGCGTTAAATAATTCGTTGAAATAGAAAAAACGCTCGCTTTAACTTGAAAGGTAACTAGAATCCATAAGCAAATAATTATAGTTGGCTTCATTTCACCGTTCTTACTTTATTCCCTTTATTATCAAAAAATTGAACCTCTTTTATACCAGCAGTTTTAGAAACAAACCTACTAGACTGAGATTGAAAAGTATTGCCCCAATAAAATTCTTCTACCCGATAGGTATCATCTGGTAATATAAGGTGGCATTTTACTTCTCCCTTTTGCAATTTAATCATTTCTGTTTTTACAGATGGTCGCTTAGCAAACACTTTAAGTGCATCCCGATTTTGAGTAGCCAAGAACAACGATTTTTCATTTAGTACATTGATAACCGCTAGTCCTTTAGCATCTCCCGATACAAAAAATTGACTTTCATCAAGTGGCAAAGGAATAAAGCCTCCTTTTGTATCATTTTGTAAAGCTAAGCCCATAAACGCATCCGCCCTACCCTGCTGAATCTCCATTCCAAAATCGTTACCGACTAATAACAAATCAAGATAGTCATCTCCATTAAAATCAGTAGCTAACATACCGTAAATTGGGGCTAATTGAGCCTCCTTTGGAAGTGCATGGATTTTAAATTGTCCATTTCCTATATTTTCAATCCAAGAGGATTTCATCCAGTTAGCTTCTAAAACCATCGCATCTTTCATGTCTATCCCTTCCAACATTTGAGGAACAGTTGCTTCGCCAAATTCGCCAAAAGAATGATATTTTTTTCGAATACCGACAAACTGTTTCATAATATCTTGCAGCGGGGAATAAAAATATTCCGCCTTATTACCAGAACTATCTGGCCAATAACAGGAAATCAAAGGGTCTATACTTCCATTAAAATCTAAATCTTTTCCATATACTCGCAGCGGTTCATCCGCTTCACATTGAAAGTACATATTTTCGCCAAAATTACCTCCAACGTAATCCATATCGCCGTCATTATCAAAATCTGCGGCAGTAATACTTGTCCACCAACCTTTAGCTTCTCCTAAGCCCCTCTTTTCCGATATATCGACTAATTTTCCTTGTTGGTTTTCAAAAGCTTTAATTGGCATCCATTCTCCTACCAATATTAAATCTGGCCAATTATCGCCATTAAAATCCGTCCATAATGCGTCACTAATTAAACCAGCAGTCGCTAAATCAGGGTTAACAGCTGCCGTTGCATCTACAAATTTCGGGATACCGTTCGTACTTTCATTTCTCAAAATGTAGCATTTATCAGGCTTAGGATAATTAAAAGGTAACACCCTACTACCTACAAATAAATCTAGGTCGCCATCATTATCAAAATCTGCTGCTTTTACGCAAGAGCCATTTGCTCTAATTTCAGGTAAGGCCGCTCGATTTTCTATAAAATTCCCTTTCCCATCATTAATCATTAGCAAGTCCCTATACAAGCTATCACCTGGAGGATATTGAGCACTTCCTCTGACAATATACAAATCTAAATCGCCATCATTATCCGCATCAAAAAGCAAAGTGCCTGCATCTTCTTCTATGCCTTTTTCACTTGCTTTATAGCGGACTTCTTGTTGAGTAAATTGACCTGTGAGTTGTTGGAAAAACCAATTTTCGTCAAAACTGCGACTAGCGCCCAAAAAGACATCATCCAAGCCATCATTATTAACATCTCCGACCGCAATAGAAGGGCCAAATTGAGAAAATTTATGCGGTAAAGTTCGTTGAAAATTATAATCAATAAAATCAATTTCTTTATTCGTATAGGTCAACTGATGTTGAGCAGACACTTCTTCAAATAAGCCAATTTGTGGTTTCGTTATAGCAGCCTGGTGTTTTATTTTATTGGAGGAATAGGTAACGGTGAGTACTTGGTCTGCTTCTATTCTGCCTAATTTTTCTACAAATCCGCCAGGCCAGAAGATAGTCATAGAATCCACAAAAGTTTGTTCGCCCAAGCCAAAATGTAAAGTATTTTCTGATTTTGACAAATAGCCCCTACCTGATACTAAATACTTTTTTTGTAGCAAGCCATCCTTGTAAATATTGACACTTGCGCCAAAAGCATCCTTATTTTCCTCTCCACCTACTAATTTAATACGTAAATAGTGCGTATTAGGAAATTGGTCTCTTGAATGGTTTTCATACAACAGAACTGGATCATCAATATTATTGACAATTAAATCCAAATCGCCATCATTATCCAAATCGCCATAAGCTGCGCCGTTAGAAAAAGTGGCTATATCTAATCCCCATTCTTTCGTCTTATTTTCAAAAGTTAGATCGCCTTTATTTCTAAAAAGAAAGTTAGGGGATTTAACTTCGGGAATAGCAGCTAATAAGGTCGCTTGGTCCACTAATCGCCCTGCATAAACTCTATAGTCTGAAAAATCTCTATCAGTCACATCCTTAGGAAAACCATTTACCACTAATAAATCTTGCCAACCATCATTATCATAATCTGCAAACAGGGTCGCCCAGCTCCAATCGGTTTCTTGTATTTGCGCATACATCCCAATTTCTGAAAAAATAGGCAAATTTGTTTCGGGGTTAATTCCCTGGTTTAATTGTAAAGTATTTCTTGCATATTGATATTCGTATCCGAATGTTTTGGTTAAAATTTGTCTTTGGTAATTGCTTGCTCCTTGAAATAATTTTTTCCGTTTATTATAATAAGGTTGCATTTCAGAAGTGTAAAAATCTATTTTTCCATCATTATTAATATCCGCCAAGTCGCTCCCCATAGCAGATAAACTAAAGTGTTTGAACAATTGACTAGCTTGATTGGTAAAGCTGCCATTTTGATTATTTATAAAAATTAAATCATCACTTTGGTAATCATTCGCTACATAAATATCGAGCCATCCATCTTCATTAAAATCGTGAATCAAGGTACTGTGACTATAGCCATCTTGCAGCAGTCCCGCTTGTATGGAAACGTCTGTAAATACTGGATGCCCTAGTGTTTCGTTCCAATTATTCTCGAATAAATTATCTCGATTAGGGTCCGAACCATCATTGGGTCGGTCAATAAAATCATTTGGGTATTTTTCTACTATGAAATTAACCCCAACGAATAAATCTAAATCCCCATCATTATCATAATCAAAAAATTGCGCATGCGAAGAATGGCTCGTATCTGCAATTCCATAAGCTTCGCCCATTTCCTTAAAATGAGGGATTCCTGCTAAATTATTTCCTTGATTGATGTATAGTAAATTTCTTCGGTCTAGGGGATTTTTTTGCAAAGTATTGCACACGTAAATATCTAATTTG
>JBGCFJ010000450.1:0-9976 GCA_045106885.1 Saprospiraceae bacterium | reverse complement strand
TTAGGCAGAGTACATTCAACTTTTCTATATTTGTGGAAATCATTTTTTATTTTGCAAAAAATAAGAATTAGGAACTAAGTAAAATTTAATTTTCAATTTTCAATTTCAAATTTTCAATTTTAAACCACCTTCGGCGGGAATTTGAGGTTGAAGTTGAAGTTGAGATTAACAATTATTGACATTTTAAAATATCGACAATTTGTTGGTTTTAAATTTTGTGTAAGCGCCTAATTCAGATTGCGTTACAGGCTCGGATTTTTCATATAGTAAGGGATTGCCTAATTGTAAAACACGATTTAATTTCATGGCTACAATATTATAACTTTTAGTGTTAATGAGGAGTTATTTTGTGAATTAATAGGTATTACAGGAGCATGTGGGATTTGTCTTTAAGTAAATATAATCAATAGGACATCTTTATGAGCTTTTCAGGAAAAATAATTTTCGCAAGATTGCGCATTAAAAATGATAGCATCATCTTAATAATCAGTGAAATCAGCGTCAAAAAAGATAGATTTATGCTTTTCGACTCAGCAACATAGCCACGATAAAACCAGAAAGCAAATGCCAAATTCCCCACCAAGCAGCAACTAAAGCCATACCACCTAAATCACTAAAAAAATTAAGCGCAATAATTAAGGCAAGTCCCGAATTCTGAATACCTGTTTCGATAGTTATTGATTTAGTATTGGCAAGGGACATGCCCATTAATTTTGCCCAACTAAATCCTAATAAAAAAGCTAGAGAATTATGAATTAAGACAATAAAAAAGATGTCGTCTACATAAGTTAAAATATTATCCCAATTTCCTTTGATACCAAAAAAGACAATCCCAAAAAAAATAAGCATTGATAGTATTTTAACAGGAGATTGAATCCGTTCCGTTAACTTAGGATAAAAGTGATTAATGGACATACCTATGGCTAATGGTAGCACCACTAATTTTAAAATAGTCTGAATCATTTCAATCGGGTCAACCGAAATGCTTTGACCCAAAGTAGCCATATTTGGAACGTATTGAGACAATAAGCCAAATAAAATAGGGGTCGTAAAAATAGCTGCCAAGGTAGATATAGAAGTCATTAGAACGGACAAGGCCGTATTCCCTTTAGATAAGTGTACCGCAAAATTAGAAACATTTCCACCAGGACAAGCTGCTATTAAAATCATCCCCAAGGCGATAGATGGCTGTACATTCAAAAGAAAGGTTAGGCCCAAAGTTAGTATTGGTAGTAATACTAATTGAGAAATGAGTCCTATAATCGGTGGTTTAGGAGATTGGAAGAGTTGTTTAAAATCTTTGATTTTTATATCCAAAGCAACGCCAAACATCAAAAAACCTAAGCAAAAATTTAATAAGACTAGTTGGTCAGGACTGAAATTTATTCTTAATGCGTCTATATTTTCCATTTATGAAATAAAATAAAATTATTTTTTTATTATTTTTAATAAAGTGTAATTGATTGATAATCAATTTATTGTAATTAATTTTGCGTTGAGTTTTAAAAATAAAAGTAAATTTTTTTGAAAAAAAATTAGCTGTCACATAATAAAATGACAGATAAAGACATTTATAGTGTATAATTATTAACAAAAAAGAAAAATTAAATAGCTTATCCAAATATCTTCTACTTTATTCTAATCTAGATTTTTAACTGCCATTGCGGTTTACTGCATTTTACTCTAAATAACAATTCCTGTAACACAAATTACTTTTATTCAAAAATCAATCGTTTGAATGTTTGTTTGGAACTTTCCATACTTCATTTAAATTGGCATCTTTTAACTTAAAATTTAAAGCGATACTTCTTTATGGTTAAAACCTTCTACACTTATTTGTGACAAAAGATTAGTTGACGATTTATTTTTTTAGATTTTCTTAATCATTCCGCAATAGTTTTATTGTAATAAAAACTATTTTGATTAACAAACAATATTAAGCCGTTTAGCTAATTTTTGGTTGTCACATTATTTTGGCAAAAAACAAAAGTGACCATCATGAAGTACCTATCGTTAATTTTAACCATACTAGTAATTGCTACGACTGTAGCATTTGCACAAGAAGAAGTAACTACAACAAACGAAAAAGACTTTTTCACAGAAAATAATTCCCCTGCAACTATAAATACCCCCGAAGCCGATTCGGAAACCCCCAAATCGACCAAAAAAACAAAGAAGCCTAAAAAGAGTGGTTTTGAATATCAATTTGAAGCCATTAATTCAGGCAACGCTGGTCGGATTGCAGACATGCAAAAAGACAGCATCCATTACTATCGAAAAAATGAGAAGGGTGAAACTGCCTTGACGTTAGCTATCAAAAACCAAAATACCTCCGTGGTAGAAGTACTAACTAAAAAGGCAGTCATCAATCTCAAAAATGATGAAGGCGAAACCCCCTTAACGTTAGCGATTAAAAGCGGTAATTTAGACATTATCAACTTAGTGGCAAAGCGAGCCAAAACCTCCCTACAAAATGATGCAGGCGAAACCCCATTATACCTTGCAGTTGAATTAGACGACCTCTTTCTCCTAGAAACGCTATTGAGCAAAGGAGCTAGAATCAACCACAAAAGCAATGGCACTACCCCCTTAGCCAGAGCTGCGGAACTGAATAAGCCTAAAATCGTCGCTTTCTTAATTAAAAATGACGCAAAAATTAATGAACCGAATGCAAGTGGCGAAACCCCTCTTTACATCGCTATGCAAAAAGGACATGACATTGTTGCGGGTATTTTATTAAGCAGAAGTGCCGATCCCCAAGGTGATGCGAACTGGAAGAATAAGATTGGTACCCCCATTTTACAATTGGCAACCATCAATGGAAATCCTGCCATCGTGCGGATTTTAATTAACTATGGTGCAGAAGTCGATGCAACAGATTATATGGACAACACCGCTTTATGTATTGCAGCTGAATTAGGCCACTTAGATGTAATTCGTGCCCTTATTCAAAACAATGCCAATGTCAGTCACCAAAATATGAAAGGTGATACTCCCTTGATGTTGGCGGCTGCAAACAAAAAGGATCAAGCGGTTACTTTACTACTGGAAAGTGGCGCAGATGCGACCATTATGAACTACTCTGGCTACGTTGCTGCAGATTTTTATAGCGATACAGTATTAGATGGCTTATTTGCGGCAAGGGGAGCTAAACAAACTATTAGTGAGAAAAACAACACGAACAACACAACAAACAACCAATTAAAAGAGCCATCACCCGATTCAAAAAACAATCAATAGGCGTCGTAAAGAGTGACTCTTGCTGGTTGTTAAATTGGCAAGGTCGCTCCTTATTTTTTCTTTAGAAGTCAGAAGACAGACCGTTATCTTCGATAACTGTCAGAAGTCAGATTAGGCACTTAACCAGTCTGACTTCTGACAACAACGTGGTCTGACAATGAAATGGTCTGACTTCTTAAAAGAAACTAACAGTAGGCAGAGGTTAGGATTACAAAATTAGATGCTCCCATATAACCGATTTTTTAGTATTGACTAACAAATCCCACTCTTATCTGGTTTTGAAATGCTAACAGCTGTCTGTTGTAACGAGTTGCTAATTGCGGGTTGCGAGTTTGTTTTATATGACAATTCGCAACTTGTAATCTGCAACTCGAAAAAGATATTAACTGGTCATAACGTTTGGTTTAAAGACACGATTCAGGGGTGGATCGTGTCTTCTTTTTTGTTCTATAACTGAAGGTAAGGTGTTTTTCTTGTTCACTGTAAATTGATAGGACTGTTCAGTGAACTATGTTTACATAAAAGTTTAGGTTTAAAACCAAAGGCTTAACTGCCTACTGCGACTGCCAAACTGCCTACTGATTAATGCGTCTCATCAAATTCCTCCAAAACCATAACTGCTTCCTCCCAAACCTCCATAGTCGTATCTAATTCGGCTTTTTTAGCTTCATATTCTGCCATGACTTTTTGCTCACGGGCACTGCCATAAAAATCAGCTTTTCCCATTTCTATTTCTAATTGTTCAATCTTATTTTCTAATTGACTGATTTTATTTTCTGCATTTTGGGAAGTACGTTGCAATCTTTTGCGTTCCTTTTTTTCTTCGTAGGTTAATTCTCGTTTTTCAGTAGGAGCGACTTCTATTTTTTTCGGAGCTGTTTTATGCTTACTTTTTTCTAATTCTACTTGCCGCATATTTTCCATTTCCCGCTTCTCTAGAAAGGCGTTGACATCTCCAATATGGTCGAACAATTGTTTGTCCCTAAACTCAATCGTTCGAGAAGTCAGGCTACCAAGAAAATCTCTATCGTGAGAAACGACAATTAAAGTACCATCATAAGCAATCAACGCTTGCTTGAGGACATCTTTAGAGATCATGTCCAAGTGATTCGTTGGCTCATCCAGTACCAATAAATTGAAAGGACGTAATAACATACACGCCAAGGCAAGTCTGGCTCTTTCTCCCCCTGAAAGTACGGATACTTTTTTATCCGCATCTTCTCCACTAAACATAAATGCCCCTAAAATATTTCGCAATTTAGTACGCATTTCTGGCGGAGAGGCATTTTCCATAGTTTGCAAAAGTGTCGAATCAGCGTGTAGGGTATCCGATTGGTCTTGAGCATAATACCCCACAGAAACATTGTGTCCTAAGGTAATATCTCCAGCAGTAGCAGGTAGTTTATTAACTAATATTTTGGCAAGCGTTGTTTTTCCTTGACCATTCTGGCCGACAAAAGCGATTCTATCACCACGATCTAATTTAATATCAACCCCTTCTAAAACATGTAAGTCTCCATAATATTTTTTGACATTTTGTCCATCGACCACAATCTGTCCAGAGCGTGGCGCAGGAGGAAACCGCAAGTTCATCGCAGCAGTATCTTCACTATCAATCGTCACTCTTTCCATTTTGTCTAGCGCCTTTTGCATGGACTGTGCCATTTTCGTTTTATTAGCTTTCGCCATAAATCTAGCAATGGTTCTTTCTTTTTCCGCAATAACCTTTTGTTGATTTTGGAAAGTTGCTTTCTGTTTTTCTCGACGTTCTTGGCGTAATTGAACGAATTTGGAATAAGAAGCTTTATACTCAAAAATATTTCCGAGTTCTACTTCAACGGTTCTTTTCGTAACTGTATCTAAAAATTGTTTATCGTGCGAAATTGTGATAACTGCACTAGGGTAAGTTTTTAGAAAATGTTCTAACCAAATAATAGATTCAATATCCAAGTGGTTAGTAGGCTCATCCAGCAATAAATAGTCAGGTTTCTGTAATAATAATTTAGCTAATTCAATCCGCATTTTCCAACCACCACTAAACTCATCGGTTAGTCTACTTAAATCACTATGTTTAAAGCCCAAACCTTTCAATATCCGCTCCGCATCTGCCCCCATCGTTACCCCACCTAAAAAAGCAAAGCGGTCGTTCAATTCTGAAAAGTCTTCAATTAACTTGGCATAAGCATCACTTTCATAATCTGTGCGCTCTGCCATTTCTTTATTAATGGATTCGATATTCTTTTCTATCTCGACTGCTTCATTAAAAGCAGTTAAGGTTTCTTGTAAAACGGTTTTGCCTTTTGGTAAAAACATTTCTTGATGCAAGAAACCAAGTGTGCTTTCTTTTGGCATAGTGACATTGCCATCATGAGGCGTAATTTCGCCAGCCATTATTTTTAATAAAGTAGATTTGCCCGCCCCATTTCGACCGACCAAACCAACTTTGTCGGTATTCTGAATAACAAAATTGACACTATCCAATAATACTCTATCGCCGTATTTCACAAAAACATTCGCTACATTAATCATATATACTAATCATTGGTCATTAGTCATTGGTTAACTGTGCCAAAGACTAATGGTTTTATTCTATTTTTTTTCGAGTGCAAAATTACGGTTCATTTAGAAGAGTTGCGAGGTTATTTATAGTTTAATTTAGGCTATATTGAATTTGTACTGACCCTAGATGATTTATTTTTGGAAGAGAAAGATTTTTTTTAAGAACCTATCCGATTTAAGGCTTACTCAACCGACCCCATCCCATTCGGAAAACGACTATCAGGCCAATCAAAATGAATAAAACATATTGTACAGGCATATAAGAAAAGACATAAATTCGTGTTTTCTCCATAAACCACATGATTAGCAAAACAGCCCCGACCATCCAAATCAAACCAGACAATTTACCAAAACCAGGGATTTTATCTAGATTAATTGATTTTCGGATAATCATTAAAGTTGCGAACATAGAAAAAATAGGCAGAATCTGTGTAAAAACATCTGCATCCATAACACTCCTTCGTTCAAATAAAAATAAGTAAATATTAAGTGTTACAGAAAAAATACCAGGAACCGCTACCAGATATATAAGGGTAGAATAGTAAATCTGCCAAACCGTTTCGTCTTCTTCTCCTTTCCCTATCACAGTGCCAATAAAGGCAGCTAGTGGAATCAATAGAAAAAAACCAATAATATAAGCAGGGTTAACAGAAAGTAACTCAAAAAAATCTTTAAGTGTCATGATACAATGTTTATGGAATGAATGCCAAAAATAACGCCATTTTTTGAATATTAAGACAGGAGGAGTGGTATCATTATTTTTAAGCAAAAAGCACTTGTCAAAAGAATACGCTGTTTTGAATAATTTGTGCTAAAATTTCATCAAAAAGTAGATAGTTTTAAGCATTTTTCCATTAACCATTACCGCCTTCTAGGCTTATACTTTGATTTAGTCAAAATTTCTTGTACATCTTCTAAAGCAAGCAAATCTTGCATAGTCGCCTCAGGGGTTTTACGCATATAGGCTTGGACAATTTGCCAACCCATCCAATTGCCCACTTCTCCAGGAGAATCGTCCGTCAATCCAGCAGATTTTGGAGCAGGCGTAACTAGCGATTTATAGTTTTTATAATCATCAGAATACATCAGTTCTTCCTTTAACATATAGCCCCAAACATCCAATTCGAAAGCATTCACCCATTCGACTTGTTTAGCCGTATACCCCAATTTGATACTGTCGGGGGCATAAGGTAAAATGTGGTCTAGTACATACATTTTTTTACCATTATTAATAATATGGTCGATAAAGCGATTACCTCTTACTGGACCAACTAAATCATCCACGATACCTTTAAATATTTTGGCAGGTAAATGAGGTTTGTCGTTGGTTCGAGCAACATATTTGGGTAAACTTAATGGCGGGTAATAATAATACTCAAAATCCTTTCCTAAATACAAATCCAATCCAATGGCAATAGCATTTCCCTTAGGTGGAATGGCAATACCGTAAGTAAATTCAGAAATAAAAGTATAGAATTCAGGGACTTCCTTATTCGGAAAATAATGTTTGTAAAATTTAAATCCTTGTTTTAATGCTTGCTCAACGGAACTGAAATCGCCATAAACAGAATCTACTTTATGGTGTAAATCTCTTACAAAAGGGTAGGTTAAAAAACCTTTAGTATATTCTCGGTAAGCACCTGTCGTATCCCAAGGTTTCTTAATTTGTAAGGCTCTCGTCAAATAGAAATCAGTAAAATCAGGATATTTTTTTTCTAAGGTTTCAATCCCTGCGGCTACCTGATTCGTATCAATAGCAAATAAATCTTGGTCAAATCTATTTACTTTTATCGTCACTTCCACATCACTAACATCTGGAATGTTCTTATCTTTGTCACTTAAACAGGCTGTAAAACAGTTTAAGCTTATTAATAATATAAAAAATAGCGCAAAATTATTTCTTATTAGCATAAAGTAGTGCTTTTCTGCGTTTTTGTTAGGCATTAGTGTTACAATTAAAACTAAACAACAGTCTATGTTAAAGACTTTAAAATTATCATAGACACAACCATTATAAGATGAAAAAAATTGTCTTAATTCTCCCCTTTTTTTTCCTAATGACTACCATTGGCTTTAGTCAATTAGATTTAGATTTTGATAAAGAGTTGAGGTTGGGGTTTCAACTAAGCCCTTCTTTTAGTTGGATGTCAACGGATGATAATCTGATTAATGGAAATGGGCTCAATTTAGGCTTAAAGTTAGGGATGGTAGGCGAGTACTACTTTAGAGAAAATTATGCACTGGTTAGTGGCATTAATCTAGCTTTCAATCAAGGCGGCACTTTACGACATGAAGAAGGTGGTGATTTATGGCCAAAATCAGCATTAAGTGATTTATCTCTGCATAGCTTACCTGATGGGGTTAATTTAAAATATCATATTCAGTATTTAGAAATTCCATTTGGGGTAAAATTGCGGACTAAAGAATTTGGGTACTTACGCTACTTTGCAGAGATTCCTATTTTTAGTCTAGGATTTAAATTGCAAGCAAGAGGAGATGTAAAAGGGACTACATTAGATAACGAGCGGGAGAATATCACGGAAGATGTGAATTTGTTCAACCTAACTTGGGGTTTTGGTGGTGGCGTACAATACACCCTATCAGAAAGCACTGCTTTAGTCGGTGGCATTATTTACCGACAAGGATTCACGGATGTAACGGACGATTCAGGTTTGAAAATAGATGGAACAACTAGAGAAAATTCTAAAGGAATCATTAAGAGTTTGACCATTCGATTAGGTTTTCTTTTTTAGTAGAGATAGATTAAAATGAGATATGGCAATATATGGTAATATGATTTTTATTAATGTGATGAACATGTATTCCATTTGTTTTCTAAGCATTTAAACCTTAAAATTCTTATCTTCGTCCGAATTTTCCAAAAAGAGGCATTTAAATTAGTACCAAGTACCATTTAAAGACACACAAAAGACAAAAAACATGATTGGCGGATTAATAAATGAAGACTACATCAATAATTTTATTGATAAAGCACTTGAAGAAGATGTTCAAGATGGCGACCATACTTCCCTAGCTTGCATCCCTGCAACGGCAAGAACAAAAGCAAAATTATTAGTCAAAGACGATGGCGTGATTGCTGGTATAGAACTAGCAGAACGCATTTTCAAAAGGGTTGACCCCACCTCAACGGTTACTTTATTCAAAAAAGATGGAGAAGCCATTCGATTTGGTGAAATAGCATTTGAAGTGGAGTGTAATTCCCAAGCTTTATTAAAAGCAGAGCGATTGGTCTTGAATACGATGCAGCGAATGAGTGGGATTGCGACGATGTCAAATAGATTTAAATTTGAAGTAGAAGATTTGCCTGTAATTGTTTTAGATACTAGAAAAACAACACCTTTATTACGTTTCTTAGAAAAGTGGGCAGTTAAAGTAGGTGGTTGTACCAATTATCGCTACGGTTTGTATGATAGAATCATGATAAAGGACAATCATATTGATGCTTGTGGTGGTATTCAAGAAGCCATTAAAGCGGTTCAGGTTTATTTTAAAGAAACGGGTAAAAAATTACCAATTACTGTAGAAGTTCGTAATCTAGTAGAGTTACACAAAGTACTAGAAGTTGGTATGGTAGATAGAATTATGCTAGACAACTTTGAAGTGCCGCTTTTAGCAGAAGCAGTCGCAACGATAGGAGACCGTTTTGAAACAGAAGCTTCTGGTGGTGTGAATATTTATACGGTAAGAGCAATTGCTAAGTCTGGCGTGCAATATGTTTCGGTAGGTGCTTTGACGCATTCCGCGACTAGCTTAGATTTAAGCTTGAAGGTGATAAAGTAGTGTTACCAGTTACGGGTTGCCAGTTACCAGTTCTACGATAAAACAACAGGCAACTCGTAACTGGCAACTGGTTCTACTGCTCAAAAGCATATTGAATAATATTAGCGCCCATTTGCAGCGCATTTCGTCTTGCTTCTGGTGTATCTTTATGTACTTCTTGGTCTTCCCATCCATCTCCTAAATCAGATTCATAAGAATAATAGCAAACCAATCGGCCTTCATGGAATAAGCCAAATCCTTGCGAAGGGTTGTCGTCATGCTTATGAATTTTAGGCAAGCCATTTTTGAAATTAAATTTTTGGTTATAAAAAAAAAAAAAAAAAGGCAATTCGATAAATTCTTGTTCAGGAAAGACTTTTTTCATTGCCGATCGCAC
>JBGCFJ010000045.1:0-8252 GCA_045106885.1 Saprospiraceae bacterium | reverse complement strand
CTGCAAACTGCAAACTGCAAACTGCAAACTGCAAACTGCAAACTGCAAACTGCAAACTGCAAACTGCAAACTGCAAACTGCAAACTGCAAACTGCAAACTGCAAACTGCAAACTGCAACTGCAAACTCAAAAAGATATGACCAAATTAAGTGTAAATATTAATAAAGTAGCATTAATAAGAAACTCTAGAGGCGCTAATTATCCTGATTTAGTACAAATAGCTAGAGATTGTGAAAAATTTGGAGCAGATGGAATAACGATTCATCCAAGACCAGACGAGCGTCATGCACGGTATGCAGATGTTCCTGCCTTAAAAGCGATGGTCAAAACAGAATTAAATGTAGAGGGAAATCCTATTCCTAAGTTTTTAAAGATGGTGATGAAAAATCGACCACATCAATGTACACTCGTTCCAGATGCTCCAGATGCGTTGACTTCTGATGCTGGTTGGGACACCCTTAAACATAAAGATTTTTTGACAGATACCATAGCGGCTTTAAAATCGAAAGGTATTAGAACTTCTATTTTTATTAATCCAGATGAAAAGATGATTGAAGGAGCAAAAGCAGTAGGAACAGATAGAATTGAGTTTTATACAGGACCGTATGCACATGCTTATACTAAAGGTAGAAAAAAGGCAGTAGCTGATTATGCCCGATGTGGAAAATTAGCACATCAACTTGGTCTGGGGATTAATGCTGGACATGATTTAAATACCAATAATTTAAATTATTTTATTAAAAAAGTAGGAAATGTAGCAGAGGTATCTATTGGACATGCTTTAATTAGTGATGCCTTATATTATGGACTGCACCATACCATATTAATGTATTTAAAAGAATGCAGGAATGCTTGATTTTGAGATTAAAAAAGGAAAAAAAGAGATTGAAAGCGTTAAGAAAATCTAATTGAGAGTAGTAATTGTATTGTTGAGGGATTGTAAACGGTTCCGTTTTGTAAGTAATTGGCAAATTATTAAAAAAAAAATTATTTAAAAAATAGGCTTTTGTAGCTTTGTTTTTTGAGAATATGTAAAAAAAAGTTTATTTTTTTTACATATTATTAAAAAATAATAGAATAAATAGCTTGGTTAAATATATGATATTTGAAATATAATATTTTTTATTAAGCGTTCGTAAAAATAATATTCTGCTTGCCCTCAAGTGTTTCATGGAGTTGCATTATTTCTTTTTTTAGAGATAGGCAGCACTTTTAGTTAAAATTGAGTTAAGGTAGATGTCAGCGTTAAGAAAAAGTTAATTACAGATGATAAAAAATCGAATTAACTTTCCTAAATTTGGGACTTTATTTTTTCATAAAAAAATCGGATTCGTATGAAAAAACTTTCACTAGTTTTAACGATGGTATTGTTTTGCCTTGGAATCACCATGGCACAGCGTACGATCACAGGTACAGTAATAGATACTGAAGGAGAATCTTTAATTGGTGCGTCTGTACTAGTTAAGGGAACTACAACAGGTACCGTTACTGACATTGATGGTTCTTATAGTTTGGATGTGCCTGATGGCGAGCAAACTTTAGTATTCAGTTACACTGGTTATGCTACACAAGATGTAGTAACTAGTGCTTCTAACGTTCTTGACGTTACACTTTCAGAAGGTCTTGAATTGTCTGAGGTAGTTGTAACAGGTCTTGGTATCAAGAAAGAAAAGAAAGCACTAGGTTATGGTGTTGCGACAATTGCAAATGATCAGATTGCTGGTAAAGCAGAAGGTGACGTTGCAAGAATTTTAAGAGGTAAAGCTACGGGTGTAGATATTGCCCAAACTTCAGGTTTAGCTGGTTCTGGTACCAACGTAATTATTCGTGGGTACTCTTCTATTACAGGATCTAACCAACCTTTATTCGTTGTAGATGGTATTCCATTTAACACGGATACTAATGCGGATCAAGGTTTTGGTGCTGGTGGTGCAACTGCATCTTCTCGTTTCCTTGACTTAGATCCTAACTCAATCGCTGAGATTTCTATCTTAAAAGGTCTTTCTGCAACTGTATTATACGGTGAAGCAGGACGGAATGGTGTAGTATTAATTACTACTAAGAACGGACAAGGTGGAGCTTCTGCAAACAAAGGAGTAGAAGTTTCTGTAACGCAAACAATTGCACAAACAGATATTTCAAACGTTCCTGATTACCAAAATACTTATGGTAATGGTTTCTCTGGTGGTTTTGGATGGTTCTTCTCTAACTGGGGAGCGGCTTTTGCTGATTTAAATCCTTCTACTTATGGTGCAGACTATAAAGGAGAAAAAAATGGTCAAGTATTAATTACACACCCATTAGATCAGCCACAATATCACGATGATGTACCTGAGTATATCGGTGCGGAGTATGCTCACGAACCATTTGAGAGTGTTGAAAACTTCTTCGATACTGGTTTAACTTCTCAAACATCTATTTCTGTAGAAAGTAAATTAGGTGCTAACTCTTCAATGAGTGCAACTTACTCTTATTTATCTGATGAAGGTTTTACGCCTGATTTAGATGAGCAAAGAGGTGGTGGTCCATCTAACTTCTTAAGAAAGCATAACTTCGGTTTAGGTGCGCAAACTAAATTACAGAATGGTTTAAGAGTCAAAGGTTCTTTTAACTATGCTGATTCTGATAGATTAGCTCCTTTAACTGGTGAAGCTTTTGGTGGTGATGGTAACGGTTTATTCGCTGCCCTATTATTTACACCAAGATCAATGGATTTATTAGGTTTACCATACCAAAGTCCAGTTGATGGTTCTAACATTTATTACCGTAGAGGTGGTGCAATTCAGAATCCATTATGGACATTGAATAACGCAGGTCAAGCAGAAAACGTAAACCGTTTCTTCTCAACTATGCAAGCTGATTTTGAGATTGCTCCTGGGTTAACAGCTTTATACCGTATAGGTATTGACCAATACTCTCAGAATAACAGAAGACACATCAACAGAGGTGGTCCAAGACAACCAGATGGTGAATTAGTTTCTTCTCAAAGAAAGAATAGAATTACAGATCAGTTATTCAACATACTTTACGATGTTAAGTTAAATGATGATTTAAATTTAGATGGTCTTGTTGGAATTAACTTAAGAAGTGAAAAGAACTTTGGTAGTGCAATTATCAGTACTAACCAGTTTGTATTTGATTTATTAACACATAATAACTTTGTAGATCACCGAGCTTTTTCTGGATCTTATGATAGAAATACATTAGGTGCTTTTGCAACAGCTTCTTTAGGATATAAGAACTACTTATATGTAAATGTTCAAGCTCGTAATGACTGGACTTCTACTTTAGAAAGAGATAATAGATCAGTATTCTACCCATCTGCTTCTCTTTCTTTTGTACCTACGGATGCGATTCCTAGCTTACAAAATAGTAACGTAATAAACTACTTGAAATTAAGATTGGGATATGGTACTTCTGCGGGGTATCCATTACCATACCAGACTCGAACTACTTTGAATACTGCAACGAACCAATTCGTTACAGCAGGAGGAAGTGTATTAAACACAAACTCTTTATCTAACAGATTAGGTAACTCTAACTTGAAGCCTGAGTTACACAAAGAATTAGAAGGGGGAATTGAAGCTAAGTTCTTGAATAACAGAGTTGGTATTGATTTATCTCTTTATGACAGACAATCTTCTGACTTAATTATCGACCTTAACTTAGACCCTGCAACAGGTTTTACAAATACAACTGTAAACGCAGCTGAGTTAAATAATAAAGGAATTGAGTTCGGATTAAACTTAACACCATTAAAAGGAAGAAATTTCTCTTGGGATATTACTTTGAACTATACAAGGAACGTATCTAACATTGAGAAAATTTCAGACGGTATTGATCAAATTCAAATCGGTAACTCTTCTGCGGATTTCTTTAGTGGTGGAGGTGCTGCTGGATTTGGTGGTGGTTTAGGTAACTATGCGCTCGTTGGTCAACCTTATGGTGTCATGCAAGGAACTGAATTCCAAAAAGATGCGAATGGCAACTACATCGTAGATGGTCAAGGTGCTTATCAAGCAGCTTCTGGATTGAGCATTATTGGTGATCCTAACCCAGATTTCACAGCTAACTGGATTAATAATATTTCTTATAAAGGTTTATCTTTTGGTTTCCAATGGCAGTATATTAAAGGAGGAGACATTTTCTCTTCTACAGTACAGTCATTATTAGCTAGAGGTAACACGGTTGATACAGATGTTGACCGTTTTGTACCTGTAATTTTACCGGGTGTAAAAGCAGATGGATCGCCAAACGATATTCAATCTTATATCGGTGATACTTTCTTTAGAGCTTATTTTTTCGCAGATGAAGGAGGTGTATTTGATGCAACTTCTATTCGTTTAAGAGAAATCTCTTTGGCTTATGTATTCCCTACAAAATTGATTGAGAAGACACCATTCGGAAGAATTGGTATCACTTTCTCTGGACAGAACTTATGGTACAGAGCGCCTAACTTCCCAGAAGGTATCAACTATGACCCTGAAGTATTGTCTTTAGGGGTAGGTAATGGTAGAGGATTTGATTTCCGTACTGCACCTACTGCTAAGAAAGTAGGGGTAACTTTAAATGCAACTTTCTAAGAAAGAAAGGTTGTTAGGTCGAAAGTTAACAGTCAAAACATATTTGTTTTAACTGAATAATTTCAACCTAAACTATTTTTATGAATTTGTGAGTTGAATGCCTTATCGCTAAATTATTGATAGCTTCAATATGCTATTTAATGATACGTAATGCAATAATCAACTTTACAAACAATCTTTTTAATTTATTAATTCAGAAATATTATAAATATGAAGTTTATAAATAAATTATTTCTGCTAGCCTTAATCGTTGGTTTCGTTGCTTGTGATTCTGAATTGGATCTACAAAATGACCCTAACGCAGTAACACCTGACAAGGCGAGTGTGAATGACCTTTATAATCAAATCCAGTTGGATTTTGCTGGTGTATTTAGAACTGCAGAGTTCAAAGGGGCGCAGTTGACGAGAATGGACCACATGGGTAGTTTTACCTTTGAAGCGGACATTTCTCCTAATACAACGAATGGTTTGTGGTTTTTAACTTATACTGATTTATTTCCAGATGTTGATGCTTTATTAGCCTTAACAGAAGAAAGAGGCTTAGATATTCACTCTGGTTCTGCCAAGATTTTAAAGGCTTACTCTTTAATGGCATTAGTTGATAACTTAAATAATGTGCCATATTCAGAGGCTGGTCAAGGAACAGATATTATTAGCCCTAAAGCGGATAGTGGTGAGTCTGTTTATGCTGCTGCTGTTGCTTTATTAGATGAAGCAATTGCTCAGATGTCTGGTACAAATGCTGCTGGTCCATCTAACGATTTCTACTATGGTGGAGATGGTGCAAAGTGGATTACGTTGGCTAATACTTTAAAATTAAGAGCTGCGGTAACTACTAGATTAGTTGACGCTAGCGCTGCTGGAACGATTAATGCAATCATTGCTGGTGGAGATTATATCGATGAGCCTAGCGAAGATTTTGTCGCTCAATTTGGCGATAAAAGAGATAATCCAAATTCTCGTCACCCAGATTATAATGGGAACTATGAAGATGGTGGTGTAGGCTATTTATCTAACTACTATATGTGGATAATGGCAGAAGGATATGCAGATGCGGATGGTAATCCAATTGCAGATCCAAGAACTAGATACTATTTCTACCGTCAGACGGATGATTCTAATGGACAGGATCCTACTGTTTATGGTTGTCATTTATCTGCTTTACCAACTGATGCAGATGCACGTCCAGCTCACTACGAAGCTGTTGATGAAAGAATGCCTTACTGTGTTGCTACGGCTAATGGGTATTATGGTAGAGATCATGGTAACGGATCAGGAACTCCTCCAGATGGCTTTATTGCAACGACTCACGGTTTATATCCAGCAGGTGGACAATACGATGATAACTCTTTCACAAATACTTCACAGGCTGGTACAACTGGCGGTAAAGGAGCAGGATTTTACCCAATTATGCTGTCTTCTTATGTAGACTTCATGGTAGCAGAAGCAGTTTTAACTGCAGGCGCTTCTGGTGATGCTAGAGCATTATTAGAAAGTGGATTCCGTAAGTCAATGGCTAAATGTCAGAGTATGGAATCTTTAGTTTCTGCTGATTTAAATAGAACAATCGTTGTAAGAGGGGAAGAGGTGAATATTCGTGCTCAATATGTTCCAGATGAAGAGGAAATTAATGAGTTCGTTGCAGAGGTTTTATCTAGATATGATGCAGCAGATGCAACTGGTAAGTTGAACATAGTAATGACTGAATACTATAAGGCGTTATGGGGGAATGGTTTAGAGGCATATAATATGTATAGAAGAACAGGAATGCCTTTAAATATACAGCCAACTTTAGAAGCGGCTGGAGGAAATTTCCCTCGGTCCTTATTCTTGCCAGCAGTTAATGTAAACAGAAATGCGAACGCAACTCAAAAAGAGTTATCAGAATTAGTATTCTGGGATAACGGGTCTGCGACAGTTCGTTAATAGGTATTGAATAAACTGAAATTAATGGTAAACACGTCGTCGTTTAGGTTATGACGATAGTTTTACACGAATGATTTTAGATTATCCTATTGAAAAAATACTTTTGTAAAAAAGTTGCTCGTTATTTTATGTTTTCAGACTGATAATGACGAGCAAGTACTTTCAAAATTAAATAATAGTTCAACTATGTTAAAAAATAAAATTTTATTGTTTTTTGGCGCGGTGCTCATCTTAGCTACTTCTTGTAAGGATGACAACTTAGCTCCAATTGCAACTTTTGATGCAGCAGAAAAAGGGGCTTATCCAGCACTTATTTCTGAAACTGTAAGAGATATTAACTTATTTGATATCGCAGGCTCTTCTTATAATTATACCATTGAGTTCATTGATTTAGAGGCAGGAAACTTAGTTTCTGAATACTCTTTGCAGATTACTTATGAAGATGGAGATCCATCTGATGGAGATAACTCTCAAGGACCAATAGAATTTAAGGCTTGGCCTTCATCAAGTTTTGAAACTAATGCCAATGGTAATAAAGGAATCTCTAATATCACAATTACTGCTAATGAAGCAATGGCTGCTTTCGGCTTATCTGACTTAGGACCTGGTGATATCTTTAGATTTGCAGGTAGAGTAACGACTACAAGTGGACAGTCTTTTGGTAGAGGAAACTCTTCTGCTGCAGTAAATGGTGCTGCTTTCCGTGGTCACTTTGACTTTAACCTAACAGCTATTTGTCCTTCTTCTTTAGAAGGTACTTACGCAGCAATCTCTACAGCTATCTGGTGTGGAGCTGATGATGGTTACGAAACAACTGTTACTTTATCAAAAGACGGTAAAACCGCTTATGATGTTGATGACTTTTCTTTCGGTGCTTATGACCCATGTTATGGTGCAGGCGCAGGACGTCCATTAGGTAACTTAAGATTGGTTGACGTTTGTAACAAAATTTCTGTTACAGGTGCTTCTCAATGGGGTGAAATTTATACTTATTCTGATATGAGTGTAGATGGTAACTCTTTACACTTTACTTGGTTGAATGACTATGGTGAGGGAGCAACTACTGAGTTGATCAATCCAGCAGGATGGCCAGCATTAGAATTGAAATAAATAGAAATTGTTTGATGGCTGAAATTGCTTGATTGTTGTAAGACAAAATTCAATTTCTTCCAACTAACATTTTTATCTAAATAGGAATAGCCATGAGTTTAATAACTCATGGCTATTTTAGTTGGTAGTCAAGCCAACACTTTTAACTGCTATTTAGGGAGCTTGTATAGAACTTTAGTATTTTTGTAGATTACTATACAAAAGAGGTCAGAGGTCAGACCGTAAATTAAAATTTACTGTCAGAAGTCAGACTAGAGGGTGTGGCTTTAATCTGATGTACGAAAATCTTCGATTAAAATACGGAGTTATAAACCCGAAGGGATTGAACAAGAATAGCCCCGAATTCACAATTCGGGGTAAAGATTTGTAGTAGTTCAAAACAACTCTGAAAGAGTTGAACATAAATTTGCCACTTTATTCACGTTCAACTCTTTCAGAGTTGTAAAATTAGTGGTTATTTGCTACGACCCCCGCATTTGCATACGGGGTTATTCATGTTTAACCCATTCTGGGTTAGTAATCATACATCAAATTAAAGCCACACCCAGACTAGATTTAAATAAATGTTAAAGTAAACCTTTAACAAATTTTCTATTATGGAAACCACCGCACAACATTTTTATTGTCAACGTT
>JBGCFJ010000449.1:0-3605 GCA_045106885.1 Saprospiraceae bacterium | reverse complement strand
TTAAATCCTTTCTTGAAACTTCCCATATATACGGTCGTTAAATGGCTTACCGAAAAATATATAATATCCTCATTTTATGGATTTTAATAGACTTTTCAATGGCGAAGCCATATAAATTTTATAAACTTACCTACTTTTAATATTCCCTATTACTATCTGAAGATTTGTCTCTTTTTTAATGATGTTAATCAATCAATATTCTAACTATTAAGAAAGAAATGATAAATTTGTTAAAGAACGATTTTTATTAACTATAATTCATCACTGCTTTCATCGAATTGACATTTTCTCGTTTGATACCCTTTATTTAAAATGAGCAAGAAACAATGCCTTTTAATTTTTGGAATGCATCGAAGTGGCACTTCTGCTTTTGCAGGGTTGCTAAAGCAAGCTGGTATTCCAATGGGACAATTAAAGGAAGGCAGTTTTGATAACCCAAAAGGATTTTATGAAAACAAAAAGATTGTTCAGTTTAATGACCAAATATTAAAATTATTTGGACAATCTTGGGATTCAACCATTGCTTTACCTGATAATTGGGTAACCATTGACCAGATTCAATCTTTGAAAGCAACTATAAAAACCTTTATTCAAAAAGAATTTAAAAAAGCTACGCTATTTGCCCTAAAAGACCCTCGTTTTTCGCTGACTTTGCCATTATGGAAGGAGATTTTTGTAGAATTAGAGATAGAGCTAAAACAGTTTATTCTCGTAAGACATCCTTATGAAGTGGCTAATTCTCTGTATAAGCGAAACCATATCATTCAAACTAAAGGAATGGCCTTATGGATGAAGTATCTATTAAATGCGGAGTTTTTCTCAAGAGGTGATAGTAGGTCTTTTATCAGTTATCAAGATTTTTTAACTAAGCCAGCGGAAATAATGAATCAGCAGGCTATAGATTTTAAGATAACGACTGCTCAATTAACAAAAATAGCTACTGATTTTATAGATTCGACACTTAGGCATCATCATAGTCAACCAAAAATAAAGGAATCTTTATTAGGACGAATTTATCAGCCTATTATGCAATTGACTAAGAATGCTCACGATGAAATAGCCTTAGCTATTTTAGATGCGCTTAGAACAGGTTTAGATTATCAAACTATTATTATAAAAGAGGAGTTGACAGCAAGTTTGACTGTTGATTATGGACAAGGATTTACGGAAATACAACGCACTGTTAAGCCTATTCAAATTGATACTAAAACACTTACCTTTTCCTTACCTAAAAAAAAAGGAAAATTACCTAAAAGGATACAATTTTATCCAGGGAATGTTTTGGTGGCGCTTCAAATAAGAAGTGTAAAATTATATACGGAAGGGAAAGAAGAAATCGCTATTCAAAAAATAATTCAAACGCCTTTATTAGAACATGGCCGAAAATTTATTTTTAACCAAGAAGGGTTTATTGAAATTGATTTGACAACGCTTAAATTAATTCCAACAACTTTTAGCATTGACTTAACCTACTTAAATTTTAGGACACAAGCAGAAGAAAATATTCAACATATTGCTTGGGAAATTCGAGATTGGCAGACCGAAAATGGTCACAGCTTAGAGCCGAATCTTCAAAGTGTAAAAAATAGTGAAAAAACGCTAAGTAATCAAAAAGGAGCAACTGTCTATGAAAAAGAAATGCAACAACCTGTTTTTTGGTTGTCTTTTTTAGCTACATTATTTAAATATCCTGGTCGGTTTTTAAAACAGATTAATGCAGCAAACTTCAGGAAACTTAGGAGAGCTTTGGCTAATGAATCACCAACTTTAATTCTAAGAAATTTAAAGCGATTATTACTGAGCAAAAATAGTAATACTTTAATTGAAGACACCTCAACGCTTTCTAGTGTTAATGGACCTTCAACTTCAATTGTTGGCAATAAAAATAATAAAGAAAAAAAATTTGGTACTATTTTATACATTGCTCAAGATTTACCAGATTATGATAATTCTAGTGGTGGTAAGAGGGCTACTCGACTTTTGGAGTTATTGGCTCAAGAATTGGATGTTTATGTTTTTTCATTGGGGGACAAACCACAAAAGTATAAAGCTGAACTCAGTAAAAGAGGAGTAGTTGTTTTAGAAACAACTAATTATAAGAAAATTAAAAAGGCATTTCCTTCTTTTACAGCCATCGTTTATAGCGTATATCGGACTTATGAAGAATCAAAGCGTTTTGTAGAATTATACCCTGATACAAAAATAATTATTGATACTGTTGATGTTAATTGGTTGAGAGAAGAGCGTTCTATTGGAATATGGGAAGGATTGACGGTAGAAAGAGTAGCTAAGAATAAAACAAAAGAAATTGCGGTTTATCAAGCGGCTACAACTATCTGGGCAGTTACCGAACAGGATAAAGAAGTTATTTTAAAAGAAACTCCTTCTGCAGATGTTAGGGTTGTTTCTAATATCCATGAACCAATTTTGACTACTTATCAAGATAATGGGACCAATACGCTTTTATTTATAGGTAATTACACCCATTATCCCAATATTTCTGCTATAAAAACACTTGCCTTAACGATTTTTCCTAAAGTTAGAGCAGTAATTAAAGAGGCCCAATTAATTATAGCAGGTAGTCAGGCACCTGATGAAGTGATTGAATTAGGCAATCAAGAAGGTATTATTTATAAAGGTTTTATTGCTGAAAACGAACTGGATGAATTATACAAAAATACTTTTTTAAGTGTCTCTCCTTTATTGACTGGGGCAGGAATCAAAGGAAAAATTTGTGAAGCTATTGCTTATATGACGCCTGTCGTTACGAATGAAATAGGCAATGAAGGAATTAATTTAATTCATGAAGCAGAAGGTTTAATTACGCCTATAGAAGGAATGTCTACGGTTTTGATTAAAGCTTTGCAGAGAAAGTATGCTTTTGAGGAGATGACATCCAAAGCACAAACTAAACTCTTTAAATTAGTTGGTTCTAGAGTAGTGAAGCAAGAAATATTGCAATCTATATTTCCAAAAATTTCGATTTGTATTGTTACTTGGAATAAATTAGACTTGCTAAAAAAATGCATTGCTTCTATTGAAAAACACACGCATTATCCGAGTTATAAAATTTTAATTCATTCAAATGCTTGTACAGATGGTACGGTTGCTTATTTAAAAGCAATTGCCGAAAAAAATGAACGAATTATTCCAATTTTAGGGACAGAAAATGAAGTTTTTGTTTTGCCGAATAATAGAATGATGGAGCAATTCCCAAATAATGATGTGGTTTTATTGAATAATGATGTTCAGGTGACGGCGAATTGGTTATTATCCTTGCAAGAGACCGCTTATACGTCTAAAGACTATGGTATTGTTGGTGCTAAAATACTATACCCAGATGGTTCCTTACAAGAATTTGGTGCGGAACTATACGCAGATGGAACAGGGATAAATATAGGTAAAGGAGATAATCCGAATCTAAAAAAATACAATCAATTAAAAGAAGTAGGATATGTTTCAGGTTGTGCGATGTATATAAAAAGAAGTACGATTAATACTATTGGTACTTTTGACGAACAATTTCATCCTTGTTATTTTGAAGATAGTGATTATTGTTATGCTGCCAAAGAAAAACAATTGAAGACGGTAGTGACGCCTCATAG
>JBGCFJ010000448.1:0-4604 GCA_045106885.1 Saprospiraceae bacterium | reverse complement strand
TCAATATTTCCCTGTGGTTTAATACATACTTCTGTGCCACCAAAAAGTCGATTGACTAAATTGTTTTCTATCTCAGATTTTAACTTAGAAATAGGATCAATTTTGCCACTAATGTTATCATCATTGGTATTCACTCCAGCTAAGTTGTTAAAATACTTTTGTTCCTGTTCTTTCGCTCGATAATCCATATATTCTTGGAAAGACATATAGGTTGGCGCTCGGAAGTAATCATCTCCTAATTTTTCAGTAATAATATACTGACCTGTTTCCACATCATACTCCACATTCTTTTCTATGACCGCAGGATCTTTTAAATCAAATGGATTGGTGCTAGGACTAGTGATGAAATCTTCCGTCCGATCTTGGATAGGTGGTATCGTATCTTGTAAGAGGACGATGCTCGGTGCTTCGACTTGTATGGACGTAGTCGTACCAAAGTCAGGCCCGGTAGCAAATAGATAAAAACTGGATACGAAGAAGATACTAAAAAGTAAAAATGTTTTGCTCATGGTAAACATTGCGAAAATCCTAGGATTGAGTGGTTAAATGAGTAGATGAGAAAATGAATAAATGAGAAGATGAGTGCGTTATTCAGGTATTTTATTGCCTCTTAAATTTTGAATAACTTTTATTTAATCATTTATGCATTTTGTCATTTATGCATTTGAAATGGTATCGACTGGTTGATAGATAGGTTTTTAAATATTATATATTTCAAAATCTATTCCACTTTTTTCAGTTGGTAACATTTGCTCAATCAGTTTTGAGTAAAGATGTCTAAAAACGTCTATTTAGTCTGCAAGTTTCAACTTACAGCCTTTCTGTACGGCTTATTTAATTAGCCCAAATTATAAATCTTCAATTTAATAGCATCAAGTAGGTGTACTTGACATTTTACCGAGAATGGTAAGAGATATTGTCGATTTTACAATTTAGTTACTAAGTTTTTATAAGTGCTGCTTATCAAACGTAAAAGGGTGATTTAATTGCCTGTTAAGTGTAAATTTTAACAGTATAAGTTTCTAAGTAAAATTTAATTTTCAATTTTCAATTTCAAATTTTCAATTTTAAACCACCTTTGGCGGGAATTTGAGGTTGAATTTGAAGTTGAGATTAACAATTATCGACATTTTAAAACCCGCTTGGCGGTAGGCAGGTATCGACACCGTTAGTTTTAAAATTTGTGTAAGAACCTTAACAAGTAGATATGGGCTTGATTTCAATAGTTTATATTTGGAGAATTATTTCAGTTTTACGATACACAAACTTAGGAGTTGCAGATTATAACTTGTGTTCCTTTTTTATTTATCGCTTGTCAACCTTTCAACCCCTTCACCTTTCTGCCTCTCTGCCCCTCCGCCTTTCCGCCCCTCCGCCTTTCCACCTCTCAACCTTCTTAAGAAAACTGTCGCAAGGACAATCGAATTAATTCTTCCACTGTTTTTACTTGGGGGTGTGCCTTCAAGATTTTACTCAATACTTTTTGTGATTGAATTTTGTTAAATCCTAAAGAAACTAATGCAGATAACGCCTCTTTTCGCAATGTATTGTCCACACCTGCCGCAACTAATGCCGTATCTCCCCCATCCTTTAATAATTTATCTTTTAAATCCAAAATCAATCGTTTTGCTGTCTTCGGACCAATCCCTTTAACGGTTTTAAAAGCGGCTACATTTTCGCCAATAATAGCCGCTCTAGCTTCTTCTGGATTCATGGAAGAAAGCATGGTTTGTGCCGTACTAGGACCAATGCCAGAAACAGAAATAAGGTGCTTGAATAATTTTCGTTCTGCCCCGTCGGCAAAGCCATATAAAGTATGACTATCTTCTTTGACTTGGAGATGAGTGAGAATTTTAATCGTCTCTGATTTTTCTATCTTACTATAAGTATTTAAACTAATATTTACTTTATAACCAATGCCACCTACTTCTACTATAATGAAGGTTGGATTTTTGAAAGTAATGAGCCCTTTTAGGTAGGAAATCATAGTATTTATCTCAGTTGCGAGTTTCGGGTTGTGGGTTGCGGGTTATATACGACGCTATTGGAATTTTGAGGAATTTCTTGAATTTTGAATATTCGAGACTCAAATTTAATTTGTATTTTAACTCGCAACTCGCAATCCGAAACTCGGATTATTTAATTAGATAGAATTAGTGATAGTAATTTTTTTTGCGAAAATACGGTAAAATTTACAAAATGAACTAATCCACTATCTTCTGAACGGCAGGTGCTGTCCAAGTGCCATTTAAAACTAATTTGTCTGGCCAGTAAACCCGCAAAGTCAGCAGAAATTTATCATTTGGGGCAGGTAACCAATTGCTCCTTTTTGCTGGTTCAAGGGCTTCTTGCTGAATCCAAATATCTAGTGAACCATTAGTAAGGTTCTCCAGCCATTGACTAATTCGGCTCTAAATAATTTGGGGATTAAGGACAAGTTTATCTAACAGGTTGATACTTTCAGCTCGTTGGGGCTAACAAGTGTCAATTACATTGGCTATTTAGATAAACTTGTTGGATTAAGCCAACAAATCCTTTACCACTTTCCCATGCACATCGGTCAACCTAAACCGCCGACCTTGAAATTTATGTACAAACTTTTCATGGTCAATACCCATTAAATGCAATAAGGTAGCCTGAAAATCGTGGACATGCACAGGGTCACTCACAATATTATACCCAAAGTCATCGGTCTGTCCAATAGTAATCCCTTTTTTGATACCCGCACCTGCCATCCATATAGTAAAGCATCTTGGATGGTGATCTCGACCATAAACTTCTTTCGTCAATTTACCTTGAGAATAGCAGCCTCTACCAAATTCACCACCCCAAATTACTAAGGTATCCTCTAGCATGCCTCGTTGTTCTAAATCCTCTACTAAAGCGGCAGAAGGTTGGTCTACCGTCTTCGCAATTTTTCGAATCTGATTGGGTAAATCGCCATGAAAATCCCAGCCCATTTGATATAATTGCACAAAACGGACGCCATTTTCGGCTAATTTTCTAGCTAAAATACAGTTATAGGCAAAAGAACCTGGTGTTTTGGAATCTGGTCCATACTGGTCAAAAATGTAATCTGGTTCTTTGGAAATATCCAGTGTTTCAGGCACCGACATTTGCATGCGAAAGGCCATTTCATACTGTGCTATTCGTGCTTGGACACTTTCATCCTGTGTTTTATCATATTGATGTTGGTGTAACTTTTCTAAATAATTTAACATCCTGCGCCGACTATCTCGACCAACGCCCTTCGGGTCATTTAAGTATAATACAGGGTCATCGCCTGACCGAAATAATACCCCTTGGTGTTGAGAAGGTAAAAAGCCATTGCCCCATAATTTGGCATAAAGTGGCTGCCCACCAGGCACACCTCTTGACAATAAAACGACAAAATCGGGTAAGTTTTTATTTTCACTTCCCAAGCCATAACTTAACCACGACCCAATACTCGGACGACCTGCTTGTTGCGACCCTGTTTGCATAAAAGTGACGGCGGGATCGTGATTAATCGCCTCCGTATGCATGGTTTTGATAAAGGAAATTTTATCTGCAATTCTTTGGTGATGCGGCAATATATCGCTGAACCAAGCGCCGCTTTCCCCGTATTGCTTAAAAGTAAAGTCACCCATCGCTAAAGGAAAAGACCGTTGATTAGCCGTCATGCCCGTCACTCGTTGGTTTCCTCTTATGGAAGCAGGTAATTCTTGCCCAAATAGCTCTTTTAATTTAGGCTTATGCTCAAATAACTCAAATTGAGAAGGCGCACCACTTTGGAATAAATAGATGACTCGTTTGACTTTTGGAGAAAAATGAGGCAA
Organism: Saprospiraceae bacterium; assembly: GCA_045106885.1. Lineage (GTDB taxonomy): Bacteria > Bacteroidota > Bacteroidia > Chitinophagales > Saprospiraceae > JAFMDF01. The sequence continues at coordinate 786 of JBGCFJ010000448.1, read as the reverse complement.
TCCTAAATCATTATTTAAGATACTTTCTACACTATTACCGCCTAACAGAGACGCTAAGGCTGTTGAACCAAGACTGTAAAGGCTATTTTTCATAAATACCCTGCGGTTCATACTAGAAACAATGTGGTCGAATTTATTAGTCATTTTTATAGAATTATTTTTCTTTTTGGGATTGTAAGTAATGCAGCTCAATTAATCGGGTAATTTTGTAGCAGCCTTAAGCCATCCCATCCGCTATGCGGTTCGGAATTGACTTTCCTCATGCTATTTTTTACCAAAAAATAAATCCGTAGCGGTGCGATGCATTGATTTTTTGGCAAAAACTATCGAAAAAATTCAAGCTAAAAATTTTATCCGATTAATCAATCCGCATTACTTAATTTTCGGCTCTACCTCATTTTTTGTACTTTCTACCATTATAATTATAACAAGTATGGCTAATTTATATATTTTTAGTCAATAATTAATAGAAAGGTCTAAAAATTAGCGCTAATTGATAACCAAAAATAAGCAGTATGAAAATTTACAGAGAAATAACCCCTTTAACTCCAGGAGATATTTATGCTATATTTAGTTATCCAAATGCAACTTTTGATTACCCTTTGCACAATCATCCAGAATATGAGATAAATCTAATCATGAAGGCTTCTGGGAATCGAATTGTAGGAGATAAGATGGAAAAATATAACGATTTTGATTTAGTGTTATTAGGCCCTTATTTAAATCATGCTTGGGATGGCGCAGATACAGATAAGCAAAAATATCCAACTACTCACACCGTCGTAT